>JACSRR010000048.1 GCA_014879635.1 Ignavibacteriaceae bacterium
TACCGGAAGTGATGATGAAATTAGTTTTATGATGAGTGTTTCGGGTGAAGGTACAAAACTTTTAACTTCTAAGAGAATAGGAGATAAATTAAATCTGATAGGACCTTTAGGAAACAGCTTTAATACTGAATCTATTTCGAAAAATGTGGTTATAGTAGCAGGTGGCTTGGGTGTTGCTCCATTTCCTTATTTGACAAAAGTTATAGGTAATAATTCAAATATCAGAACTTTTATAGGTGGTAGATCTTCAAATGATATTGTCACTTACGGGTTAGTGAATTATGAAATTGCTACCGATGATGGTTCTTTAGGCTTTAAAGGAAATGTTATTCAATTATTAAGTACAAAGATTAATGAAATTGACGCCCAAAATACTAAGATATTTGGCTGTGGACCAACAAGAATGTTAAAAGCTTTAAAAGAATTTGCAGCTGAAAATAATGTTGAGTGCGAAATATCGACAGAATGTGCCATGGCATGTGGGTTCGGAATTTGTCAAGGTTGCCCGGTTGAATCAACAACCGATGATTCAAAGTATTTGTTGGTATGTAAGGATGGACCAATTTTTAATTCCCGGAGTGTGCATCTTTGAGCAGTATTGACCTCTCAATAGAATTAGCAGGCTTAAAATTTAAAAATCCACTTTTATTAGCGTCAGGAACAGTCGGATACGGGTATGAAATCAGCAATTATTTAGATTTAAATCAGATTGGCGGTATTGTTACAAAATCATTGAGCCTTAACCCTAGAAAAGGGAATCCGCCTCAAAGAATTGTTGAAACTGCCTCGGGAATGTTAAATGCTATCGGACTTGCAAATGTGGGAGTTGAAGAGTTTATAAATGAAAAGATTCCGTTTTTAGCAAAATACGATACTAATATTATTTGTAATATTGCAGCATCATCCATAAATGAGTATGTAGAGTGTGTTAGAATTCTCACCACTCAAGAAGAGATAGATGCATTTGAGATTAATGTAAGTTGCCCTAATGTAAAAGAAGGCGGATTAATTTTTGGCAATAATTGCAATGCCGTAGGGCAAATTACCGATCGTGTTAAATCAGTTTCAACAAAGCCGGTTTTTATAAAATTATCACCTAATACTTCTGACATTAAAGATTTTGCGCGTATTGCAAAAGATAACGGAGCTGACGCAGTCTCTGCCATTAACACATTAATAGGAACTGCTTTTGATATTTGGAGTAAAAAACCTAAAATTAAAAACATTACAGGGGGACTTTCAGGTCCGGCAATCAAACCCGTTGCTTTAGCAAAAGTGCTTGAGATTCACAGAAATGTTGATATACCCATTATAGGTATAGGCGGAATCATGGACTTTAGTGATGTGATTGAATTTATGATTGCAGGAGCATCGTTAGTTCAGCTCGGAACAGTTAATTTTATTAACCCCGATGCAGGATTTACCATTCAAAAAGACTTAACCGGATACTGTGAACAAACAGGTTTGGATAAGATAAACAAATTAACCGGAACATATATCTTAAATTAAATTATGGAAGCAACACTTCAAGAATTACTTAATAAACTATATTCACTACACTCTTTAGGTGTAAAATATCAACTCGAAAATATTACAGAGTTTTTACAATCTATAGGCAATCCTGAAAAGAAACTAAAGTGTTTTCATATTGCCGGTTCAAACGGGAAAGGGAGCACTGCTTCATTTATTGCAAGCATCCTTACAGAAGCCGGGTATAAGGTTGGGTTATATACTTCACCCCATTTTATCCACTTTAACGAAAGGATTAAAGTTAACGGTGAAAATATTTCTGATAAGCAAATTGAAGAATTTTTAAGAAAACACTATGATAAGATTTTTAACGGCAAAAATACCTTTTTTGAAGTTACAACCGCTCTTGCCTTTGATTATTTTCATAACGCAAAAGTTGATTTCGCTGTTATAGAAACAGGATTGGGGGGTAGGTTAGATGCAACCAATGTTATTAATCCTCTTGCTTCTGTAATTACTTCAATTCATTTAGAACATACAAATATTTTAGGCGATACTGTTGAGAAAATTGCTTACGAGAAGGGGGGAATAATAAAGCCTAATTCTTTACTTTTTCTCGGTAATTTACCTGCTAACATAATAGAAACTTATGAAGATAAAGCTAACTCCCTCAACACAGAATCATTTATTTTGGATGACTATATAAACGACCGGGGAACAGAACTTGAGTTCTATTCTGCCGAACTATATTTAGGCTCTCTTAAACCTGCCCTAAAAGGACATTTTCAAAAATACAATGCCGCTCTGGCTTGCTTGGTGGTTTACAAAACACTAGAAATTTATAATGAGAACTTTTTCAAAAAAGGACTTCAAAATGTTGTGTTAAACTCCGGTATTCAAGGAAGATTTGAATTGGTTCATTCAGATCCGATTATAATACTTGATTCGGCACATAATGCAGACGGGCTAAAAATCTTGCTCGATGAATTTAAAAAGGATAAAAAACAATACGATAATGTTTATCTCTTATTTTCTGCTCTTAATGATAAAGACTATAGAAAAATGTTGAGTTACTGTAAGGGTATTTTTAACACTATTTATCTTGCAGAAATTAAAAATGAGAGAGGACTTTCTCTTGATGAATTAGACATAATTGCCAAAGAGCTAAATGTTGATCATGAACTTGTTCCAAATCTAAAAGATTTTTTGGACACTTATATGTCTAATGATTCTAATGATTGCTTATTAGTTGCCGGTAGTATGTATCTAATAGGCGAAGTGAAAACATTTTTTAAAAAGAAATTCTCGCAGTCATCGGTTGATATTGACTCAAAATTTAGTAAAATAATAAATAAAGGAAAATAAAAAGGACGAAAGATGGATATTTCGGAATTAAAATCGAAAAGGATTGTTGAACTTCACGATATTGCAAAAATGCTTAATATCAATGGTTATTATGACCTGCGGAAGCAAGAATTAATATTCAAAATATTAGAAGCTCAAACAAATAAAGATGGACTAACTTTTTCGAAAGGTGTCTTAGAAGTATTACCGGATGGTTATGGTTTTTTGCGTTCAGCAGATTATAACTACCTTCCTTCACCGGATGATATCTATGTTTCACCTTCTCAGATTAAAAAATTTAGCCTTCGTACAGGTGATTTTGTAAGCGGTCAGGTAAGACCACCAAAAGAAGGGGAGAGGTTCTTTGCGCTTTTAAGGGTTGAGGCGGTTAATGAAAGTGACCCCGCTGAAATTAGAGAAAGAACTTTGTTCGATAACCTTATTCCTGTATATCCAACCTCAAAAATATCTTTAGAATCTGCTCCGGGTGAGTACTCTATGAGAATTATGGATTTGTTATCGCCTATCGGAAAAGGGCAGAGAGGTTTGATAGTTTCACCTCCTAAAAGCGGTAAAACTGTGTTTTTACAGAAGATAGCTAACTCGATAACCAGAAACCACCCTGAAATTAAACTCCTTATTTTATTAATTGATGAAAGACCCGAAGAAGTGACGGATATGGAGAGAAGCGTTAAAGCCGAAGTTATTTCTTCAACCTTTGACGAACCCGCCGAACGACATGTTCAAGTTGCCGATATGGTAATTGAAAAAGCTAAAAGACTTGTTGAAGCTAAAAATGATGTGGTTATCCTTTTGGATAGTATTACAAGATTAGCCAGAGCTCATAATATTGTTGTGCCTCACAGCGGTAGAATTCTTTCCGGCGGTATTGACTCAAATGCGTTACACAAGCCAAAAAGATTTTTCGGTGCAGCAAGAAATACAGAAGATGGCGGTAGTTTAACAATTATTGCAACCGCACTTATTGATACCGGCAGTAGAATGGATGATGTTATTTTCGAAGAATTTAAAGGTACAGGTAATATGGAAATCGTACTTAATAGAGATCTCGCAGATAGAAGAATCTTCCCGGCTATCGATATTAATAAATCCGGCACAAGAAAAGAAGAATTACTAATTAAAGAAGAAGACCTGGCAAAAATCTGGATTCTCAGAAAAATATTAAGTGATTACTCTCCTGTTGAAGCAATGGAATTTATTCTTGATAAAATGCGTGGAACAAGAAATAACAAAGAATTTCTGCAAATTATGAATAGCTGATTTAGCTGATAATATATTGAATATTGCATACATTAGTTGCGGAGATTGCAACGGAATTTCACCGGAAATAATCTTTAAACACTTAGAAAATCCCGAAAACGGAGTTAAATATATTACCGGAATTCCGCTGAGCGTTGCGTCAAAATTTGAGTATTTTTCAGAGAATATAAACTCGTTCGCATTATTTGGAAATGAATCTGAACTAAGGGATTTTGACTTCTCAAGCTTACCTCAATTCACATTTGTAGATATGGGAGAGTTTGAAAGTAAGGTTGGATATCCTACAGTAGAATCCGGTAGAATAGCATATAAATCTCTGATTTGCGGAATAGAGTTGATAAAATCAAAATTGGTTCATTCAATTGTAACTGCTCCGCTTTCAAAAGAGGCTTTAGATTTAGCCGGAGTAAAAGTTGCCGGTCATACAGAAATTCTCACAAAATCAGATGGTAAAAGTTTAAGTGCCATGTATTTTGTTGTTGATTCAATCAGATTTACACCTTACACGATTCATATTCCTATTAAAGATGTACCTTCAAATGTTGTTTCAGAAAAATTATCAGATTTTTTCGCTCTAAACTTAGAAATATTAAGAAGTGATTTTGGAATTATATCTCCCTCAGTTGCAGTATTAGGTTTAAATCCGCACGCAGGTGAAAATGGGATAATCGGAAAAGAGGAAACAGAGATCATAAATTCAATAAAAAAATATTCGAATAATTTTTATGGTCCGTTTCCCGCTGACGGGTTTTTTGCAAGAGAAAACTACAAAAATTTTGATTTGGTAATTGGAATGTATCATGATCAAGTGTTAATTCCATTCAAAATGCTTGACAAGGGGAGAGGGGTCAATTTCACTGCCGGTTTGAGTTTTGTAAGAACCTCGCCTGACCATGGAACTGCTTTTGATATTGCCGGTAAAGGAATTGCCAACTCAGGTAGTTTTAACGAGGCTATAAAGTTAGCAATAGAAATCACTAATAAAAGGGGTGACAATGTTAAATCTTAAAAATGTTTCTTTTTCTTACGGAATGAATAAAATTCTGAACAATGTGAATTTAAGCATTTCGCCCGGTGAATTCTTGTTTTTAATTGGTAAAAGTGGTAGCGGCAAAACTACTCTTATGAAATTGCTTTATTTGGATTTGATTCCGGATGAAGGGACAATCATTTTTGAAGGTAAAACCTATAAAAAACTGACTGAAAAAGATATTGTAAATATACGAAGAAGAATAGGGATTGTGTTTCAAGATTTTAAACTTTTAGAAGATAGAAATGTATTTGAAAATCTAAATTTTATTTTAGAGGTTCAAGGAATTTCTAAAAAGTTGAGACGCGAAAAAATTGAAGAAATTCTGTACGGAATGGCAATTAATCATCTCGCTAAAATGATGCCAAATAATTTATCAGGGGGAGAAAAACAAAGGGTTGCTATTGCTAGAGCAATGTTGAACAACCCCGTTTTAATAATTGCAGACGAACCAACCGGAAATTTAGACCCTGAAACATCCACAGGTTTAATGGAAATATTTAACAGGATAAATAAAAACGGAACAGCCGTAATATTTGCTACACACAATTATGAATTACTTACCGGAAGTGCAAAAATAATGCGAATTGACTCCGGAGTTCTTACAAATGTAAAAATTAAACAGTAGCAGGGATAAGTTTTGCGTCTTTGAGAGCTGTTATAATATCTTCAGCTACTTTTTCAATAGTTTGTAAACCATTAATTTTACAAACGGGTCTCTGCTCATTATAATAACTGAGTACGGGTAGAGTTGTTTCTCTAAAAATTTCCATTCTATTGTTAATAATTTCTTCTTTATCATCTTGTCTTTGATAAAGAGATTTAACAGCACCGCATTCAGGACAATTGTTCACATCATTTAGTAAATCGGTATTAAAAATACTGTTGCATTCTTTACAAGCTACTCTATGAGTAATTCTTTGAATTAAAGCATCTTCATTTGCTTCTAATACAATAATAACTCCGCCGGTTATATTTCTTTCGGTAAAAAAAGATTCCAATGCCTCAGCTTGCGAAACTGTTCTCGGAAATCCGTCTAAAATGAAACCTGTTTCAATATCCCTATCCGAAATACTCTCATTAATGATTCCAATCATGATATCATCAGGCACTAACTGCCCTGATTTCATTATTTCGGAAGCTTTAATCCCCAAAACAGTTCCTTTTTTTACTGCTTCTCTTAAAATATCACCGGTTGATATATGTCTAAGATTAAATTTTGTACTAAGTATTTTAGCTTGCGTGCCTTTACCGACACCCGGAGCTCCAAAGAGAATTACAAACATTAAAATCCTTTAATTTAATATTGAAATTTAGCATTTTCCAATATTGTTTCCAACCTAAATTAATAATTAGTGAAGTGTATTGATGTTTCCGTTTCTTAACAATCTAAAAAACTCTTTAAGCAATGACTTACTTTCATATTCCTTTAAGCCGGAAATAACATTGATAGTATGATTTAATTTTCCTTCGCCTGTTATATTGTAAATTGAACCGCATGCCCCTGTTTTCCCTTCAAAGGCAGCAAAAAAAAGTTGATCAATTTTAGCCGAGATTATAGCACCTGCGCACATAACGCATGGCTCTAATGTTGAGTACATTTTACATCCTGTCAGAAACTCACTTTCAAGTGAATTTGCCGCTGCTGTAATTGCAATAATTTCTGCATGAGCAGTAGGGTCTTTCAGAGATTTTACTTGATTATACCCCTTACCCAAAATTCTATTCTCTTTAACAATCACGCATCCCACGGGAACTTCACCTGCATCAAACGCTTTCACAGCTTCTCTTAACGCTATTTCCATAAAGTGATTGTCAGTCTCAGAAAATATAAGTTATAAATACAACCCCTTAGTCATCTATGGGGGTGTCAAGATAGAAAAAACGCATCTCCTGCACGCAATTGGTCAAAAATGCGCCAGCGAGGGGCTAACTGTCATGTACATATCA
>JACSRR010000047.1 GCA_014879635.1 Ignavibacteriaceae bacterium
ATCTTTTCTCTGTTTACTCTTAAGTTAATAAAATAATAGATAGAAATACCAAAATGGCTTTTGACGCCGAAGGTGTCATATATTTGTAGAAAATGAATCAATTGGCTATATTCGACCCCGGAGGCGGTCGCATGTTAATTTTTTCAAATTGATATAAATCTTAAGAATAATTTAATGCCCGGTCATTTCGACTCCGCTCATTCCCGACCGGGTAAGGATGTGGTTTAGGGCAGATCTTGTATTTATGAATTGATTTTCCTTAAGTTGACAGCATCCCTCAGCGCTCACTGTGGTATAAAATTTAATGAGCTATGGATAGTTGAATTGAGTAGAAAAAATAACCCAAATCAGCGAATATCGCATCTCTAACTGTTTTTATCAAAGAACCAAGAATACTTCCAAATTATAAAATCAATCCGCAAGTTTGAGCGAAATTCGTTTTCTTTCAGGCTCAACAGAAATAATTGTAACACTTACTACATCTCCCGCATTAAGAACATCTTGCGCATTTTTAACAAATGATTTTTTCATTTGAGAAATATGAATCAATCCGTCTTGTTTAACGCCAATATCAACAAATGCTCCAAAATCTACAACATTTCTCACAGTCCCTTTAAGTTGCATACCCGGTTTGAGGTCTTCGATATTTAAAACATCGCTTTTGAGGATGGGGAGTGGCAATTCTTCTCTGGGGTCTCTACCCGGTTTTTTGAGGTTTTCAATAATATCAATTAAAGTAGGCTCACCTAAACCAATTTTTTCGGCTACTTTAGAAACACCAATCTTTTTAATTGTATTTTCGGAAAGTGTAAAATGCGAAGAAATCTGTGCTGCTTCTATATTAAGCATTTTCATTAATTCATTTACGGCGCTATAAGATTCCGGGTGTATAAATGTATTATCCAACGGGTTTGATCCGTTTCGTATTTTAAGAAAACCGGCGCACTGTTCGTAAGCCTTTTCGCCAATTCCTTTAACTTTTAACAAATCTTCCCGACTTTTAAAAGCTCCGGAATCTTCTCTGTGCTTTATGATTTTTGTTGCTATATTTTTGTTTAACCCTGAAACATAAGCCAGTAACGACGCCGAAGAAGTATTAAGATCAACACCAACATAATTCACGCAGCTCATAACAACATCATCGAGTTTTTTCATCAACAATTTTTGGTCAACATCGTGCTGATATAAACCTACACCTATAGATTTAGGGTCAATTTTGACAAGCTCGGCTAAAGGGTCAAGCAATCTTCGAGCTATAGAAATATTACCTCTTTGAGATGCTTCTAAGTCAGGGAATTCTTTTTTGGCAACTTCGGAAGCGGAATAAACCGATGCACCTGCTTCATTAACGATAACATACTTGCAATCTAAATTATTCTCTTTAATAGTTTCGGCAACAAATAGTTCGGTTTCTCTTGAAGCGGTACCGTTGCCTATTGCAATTACACTAACATCATATTTATCCAAAAATTTAGATAGAATTTTGCGTGATTCAACAGTTTTTGAGAATGGTGGATGCGGATAAATTGTAGCTCCGTCTAAATATTTGCCCGTTTCGTCAATCACGGCAATTTTTGTACCGGAAGCATAACCGGGGTCTAAACCCATTATCCGGTAACCGCTTAAAGGGGGCTGCAGTAAAATATTTTTTAGATTGCCGGCAAACACTTCAATTGCGTGCAATCCTGCAGATTCTGTTAATAAATTACGAACTTCACGCTCAAGCGAAGGGAAGAGCAGCCGTTTAAATGAATCTTCAACCGTTTTATCTAAAAGCTCATTGAAGGCTGAATTTTTGTAATTAAAGTATGCATTTTTTACTAATGAATGAGCTATTTCATGATCGAAAACAAAAGAAACCTTCAATATACCTTCTTTTTCCCCTCTATCAAGAGCCAAGAGTTGATACGGTTTTAATCTGTTAATTTCGATATTGAAGTCATAATAAATTTGATAAACATCTTTATCCGATTTCGCTTTTATCTTTAGGTTAGCATTTTCTTTTTCTTTAAGATTTTTTTCGGATTTTAACGAAGTATCATTGTTAAGAAAATCTCTTAAAACTGCTCTAACGGCTGCGGAATCGCTTATCATTTCGGCTATAATATCGGAAGCACCGTCAAGAGCGTCTTCATTAGTGAAAACTCCTAATTCTGAATTGATATATGATTCAACAATTTCATCAAAATTACCCTTAAAATTTGGATTATCCAGAATGAACTGAGCTAACGGCTCTAATCCTTTTGCTTTGGCGATAGTACCTCTTGTTTTTCGCTTCGGTTTATAAGGGAGGTAAAGATCTTCGAGTTCTTGCAGTTTTAAACAACTATTAATCTGATTTTTAAGTTCGTCGGTTAGTTTACCTTGCTCTTCGATACTTGATAGGATAGTTTCTTTTCTCTCCTGAAGCATATTTAAATAAATTGAACGGTCTTCAATTTCTCTCAAAACATCTTCGTCTAAACCTCCGGTTTGTTCCTTGCGGTATCTTGCAATAAAAGGGATTGTAGAACCTTCGGTTAAAAGGGAAGTAACTTTTTCTACTTGATAATCTTTTAAAGATAGCTCGCGGGCTATCACAGAAATAATATTCATCTAATTCCAAAATTTTTGAGTGCTAAATGTATTTATACGCAGGGTAAATTCAAAGGATTTTACCATTGTTTTTTATGTCATAATATGTACGGTTCATAATATCTTGCTTTAAATAGCCGGTTTAATCCGGGGCTAATTTTCAAACTTCTACAATAATTGAGTTTCCTTGAAATATTTTGAGATGAGAATAATTACAGGAAGATTTGTGAACAGAACCGGGCGTAAAGAAAATAATTTATTAAGCCGTTAAGTTTAATTTTGTCAAGTGGTATTTAGCCGGAAATTAACCTTTAATTTCGAAAATCTCGCCGGTTAATTCGTTGTATTTTGATCGAAACATTTTAAGATCTTCCCAAGCGGGTTTTTTCCATTCAGGATTTCTGATTAGTGCTGCGGGGTGGTAAGTAGCAAGAACTAAGGCATCTTCTAAATTGTAAAATTGCGATCTAAAACTGCCTAAACTTCCCTTTCTTCCCATTAACGCTTGAATGGCGGTTGTTCCGGCGCATAAAATCATCACAGGCTTAATCAACTGAATTTGCTTTAGGAGATAGGGTAGGCATTCAGTAATTTCTGAATCGTTTGGTGTACGATTACCCGGAGGGCGACACTTAACCACATTTGCTATAAAAATTTCTTCACGGCTAAACCCGATTGCCGCCATCATTTTGGTTAGCAGTTCGCCGGCTCTCCCTACAAACGGTAAACCTGAGGCATCCTCATCTGCTCCCGGACCTTCACCAACTACCATGACTTTTGCGTTGTGGTTTCCTGACCCGAATACAAACTTGTTCCTTGTTTTGCCTAAAGGACACTTTTGACACTCGCAAATAAGTTCGTTAAACTCTGTTAGGGAGGTAATCTTGCTAAACTGCGTTGCATCAACTGAAGCAAATTTTGTTACGGCAGGCTGAGGTAAAACTGCTTTAGAAGGCTCGGGAATATAAGATCTTGCCGGTGTAACCTTCTCAATTTTGGGTTGAGTCTCAACTTTTTTGTTTGCCTGCGGAAGAGGAACCGCATTCAGAGTTTCAGCTAAATCATTTAATCCTTCAATTTTTTGGAAGAGTTCAGTTCCAAAAATTTCTTCTTGAATTTGAAGTTTTACTGACAGTTTATTTAAATCTTCTCCGCTCAAGTTAGTCTAATACCGCAATTCTGTCTAAAATAATATGGGCTATTTCCGATTTTGAAGAGAGGTTATGACGAATTTTCTCTCCCGATTTATCTAATATAGTGATTGCGTTAGTATCGTTTTCGAAACCGGCACCTGCTTCGTTTAACGAGTTTAGCACAATTAAATCGAGTCTCTTTCTTTCTAACTTTTTAGATGCGTTTTCAACTTCGTTCTCTGTTTCAAGGGCAAAACCGACCACAAATTTGCCTGTTTTGCTTAAGCTGCTCAGTATATCCTCCGTAAAATCGAGTTCAATTACCGGAGCAGTTCCCCCTTTTTTAATTTTTTGTGTAGAGGCTGCTTTGGGGGTAAAATCTGCAACTGCTGCCGACATAATCAGAACCTCGTTATCTGCAATCTCCGATTCAACCGCATTTTTCATCTGTGCCGCAGATCGAACATTAATCCTTTTGATTTCGGGATACGCAGTTTGGTTTGAGGGTCCGCTAATTAAGGTAACAGAAGCACCTCTTAAATAGGCTGCTTTCGCAATTTCGAAACCCATTTTGCCTGAAGAACGATTTCCGAGATAACGAACGGGGTCTATATCTTCGTAAGTTGGACCTGCAGTTACTAAAACTTTTTTACCTTCTAAATCGAGTTTGTTCCCTCTCAAAATTGTGTAAACCGCATCGATAATCTTTCCGTTTTCGGGAAATCTACCAATACCGCTTAAACCGCTGGCAAGCTCACCCGTTTCAGCTTCAAGAACATAAACGCCTCTTTTGCGCAGTGTATTTAAGTTCTCTTGAGTGACGGAGTATTGGTACATATCTAAATCTGCAGCGGGACAAACTAACAAAGGAGAACGCAATGCAGTTACAAGAGTAGTGAGAGCGTTATCAGCAAAACCGTGAGTAATTTTTGCAACCGTATTTATTGAAGCGGGGGCAACAAGCATAATATCTGCCCAAATACCATATTCGATATGCCACGGAGAAGCCTCGTAGTCACCGCCTTGCGATTTTGGAAGAACATCAACAATCACCTTGTTTTTGGAGAGAGTGGATAGCGTTAGAGGAGTAACAAATGACAAAGCGGAAGGAGTAAGAATAACTCTTACTTCAGCTCCCGCTTTTATTAAGTCTCTAACAAGATTGCAAGCCTTATAAGCTGCAATACAGCCCGTAACTCCGAGCAGAATTTTTTTACCGCGGAGTTTACTTGCAGAAGACATTTGAACTACTTACTGTCTTTGTATTTGAACTCGAAATCACCGTCTAACAATTGTTTTAGGGCTTGAATATGAGGTTTATCTCTTCTTTCAAACTCAACGGAAATACGAGCTTGTTCCGGGTTAGTAAGGTCTTCGCCGTCATCATCTTTGTTTGGATCACCAAGGCTTTCAACTCTTTTCTTAAATTCTAATCTCTGCTCGTCATTCAAAATTCTTGATTTTTTAGCAGCAGCAACAATTGCTTCGTAAACATTTGCAGCTTTTTTGTCTATTTCTCTTAAATCAACCGGTTCAACGCCCATTATTGATTACCTCCGTAAAAATTATTTTTAATAAAAGTATATACTTCAGACGACGCTTTTTCTAAATCGTCATTGATAAAAACCACATCAAAAAGGAATTTCTTTTCTAATTCCATTGCCGCACGGTCAATACGCTTTTTCAAATCCGCTTCGGTTTCGGTTGCTCTTGCTCTTAATCTTCGTTCCAACTCTTCAATTGAAGGGGGACTAATATAAACAAGTATTGCTTCCGGAAAACTTTCTTTAATTTTGAGTGCTCCGTTAACATCAATTTCAAGCAGAACACTTCTGCCTTCATCTATATTAGAGTAAATAAAACTCTTTAATGTTCCGTAATAATAATCGTAAAAAATTTCCCATTCAGCAAAATCACCGTCATCTATTTTTTTTAAGAACTCATCTTTACTAATAAAGAAGTAATCTTTGCCGTTAATTTCCTGTGCCCTTTGTGGCCGTGTAGTAGCAGAAACAGAGAAAACTATTTCGGGTAAATTCTTTAGAACTTGCCTTACGATAGTGGTTTTACCGCTCCCGCTTGGTGCCGAAACAACAAATATTTTCCCTTTTTCAAGGCTCATTCTATGTTTTGAACCTGTTCTCTTATTTTTTCAATTTCTTCTCTAATCATAACTGAGCTATGCACAATTTCGGTAGCTAAAGATTTGGATGCAATAGTATTAGCTTCGCGATGCATTTCTTGACAGATAAAATTCAGCCGTTTACCGGCTTCATTCTCTTTTTCAACAGCCTCGTTAAAAAAGTTTAAGTGACTTCTAAGTCTAACACACTCTTCTGTAATATCGGTTCTTTCAGCAAGAAGAGC
Source organism: Ignavibacteriaceae bacterium (assembly GCA_014879635.1). GTDB lineage: Bacteria > Bacteroidota > Ignavibacteria > Ignavibacteriales > Ignavibacteriaceae > BA9. The sequence continues at coordinate 6,075 of JACSRR010000047.1, forward strand.
CAATTCAGTGTCTAATCTTTCATTATCGGGTTCGTCAAGCAATTCGGAAACCCTTTCTTTAAGCCGGGCAAAATATTCGGTTTTATTCTTAACAAAATCATTTTCGATAAACTGAAGTTTTTCGGCAATAATACCGGTTCTTTTCAATAGTTCGTTAGATAACATCCTGCCCTCGTTTTCCCTCATTTTATTTAATTCGGAGAGGGATTCGATTAATGCTGATTTTAATGCTTCAAAATGGTCATCGCCTAAATCATCAAGCTCGTGCGAAAAAATATCCTTGAAAAAAATCAGATGTTCAAGTTTAATATCGCCGGAAACCCCGTAAGAATCCTTTAATTTTTCGAAGATAGACAGAACAGCTTTCAGTTTAGATTCATTGAGTACTAAATCGCCGGCAGAAACATCTTCCGGTCTGATATTAATATTAATATAAACTTTGCCTCTCTTGAGGAAATTTTTAACCGGTTCTCTTAATTCGTATTCTTTGTTCTGTAAACCGGGGGGCAATTTGAGAGATAATTCAAGGTACCGGCTGTTAAAAGACTTAGCTTCGGATTCGAAAATGTAACCACCAAAACTGCGGGTCGATTTACCGTACCCTGTCATGCTTAAAATCATAATTTCCTAAATCGAAAACAACAAATGTAGTTAAAATGAGTGAGATAATCAAATGATATTTTTACGCAGTTGAGGGGGCTTATAGGATTTTTCGGTGGCAAAAAATAATTTAACCGCAGAGCTCACAGAGAGCACAGAGAAACTCTTATTTTTTTATTGTTTGATTTACTGATATTAAATTGTATTCAATTGTGCAAATGAAACTAAAGGTGTCATAAGTTTTTAGTAAATAAAGCTTACAATTGCCTAAGCGTCCCTAAAGGGTGTCGAATCTTTGTTTAATTCAATATACTGAATACCTTGTGAAAAGTATTTGTTGAGTTTATTCATCTCTTCTGCTATAAAAACAAATCTTCAGTTTATACACTAAAAGT
>JACSRR010000072.1 GCA_014879635.1 Ignavibacteriaceae bacterium
GGAAATATCTCAGTAAAATCAAAGGGTAATTGTGATATTATTGATATTACCCGCCTAACAGGTGAGTTTATTTCTGACGCCGGTTTTGACGAAGGGCAAATTCTTATTTTCGTTGCAGGTTCAACAGCTGCCCTCACCACAATAGAGTATGAACCGGGTTTGCTCAAAGATTATCCCAACTTTTTCGAAAAAATTATTCCTGCAACAGGAATTTTCGAGCATAACAATACTTGGCATGACGGTAACGGTCACAGCCATGTAAGAGCCTCGCTTCAAGGTCCTTCAATTACCGTTCCGTTTAAGCACGGTGAGTTACTACTTGGCACTTGGCAACAAATTATTTTAATCGACTTTGACAATCGCCCAAGAAAAAGAGATATTGTTCTTCAAATTATGGGCAAAAAACGATCTAATAATTAAATCACCGGAGAGTGTGTTTATGTTTAAGAGAAGTCTTGTACTTATTTTTCTTATTTTTTCTGTTTCACTAAGTGCTCAAATACTTCAGTGGACACCTTACTTTTCATCAGCTAATGATACTATCGAAATAATTTACGATGCAACACAAGGAAACGGCGGTTTGATTAATGTCTTCCCTGTTTATGCTCATACGGGAGTTATCACTAACCTGAGTACTTCGCCAACCGATTGGCGTTATGTTAAAACTAATTGGGGGCAAAATACTCCTGAAACCCAAATGTCTTTTATCGGAAATAACAAATGGCGAATTAGATTTCACATCCAATCTTACTATAATGTGCCTGTTACTGAAACAATTTTACAATTAGCTTTCGTATTCAGAAACAGTACCGGAACTCTTACCGGAAAAGATGCCGACGGCAATGACCTATATGTTCCCGTTTTCGCCCCCGGATTAAATGTTTCTATCGATAAACCTTTTGAAGCCGGAATTGTACCGGGTAATTCTACAGTCGAAGTTAGAGCAAGAGCCTCTTCTGCAGCTACAAACTTAAAATTATACATTAACGATTCCGAAGTCGCTTCTTCCACAGTTGATAGCGTTGTTTATAGTTTTACCGCTTCAAATCAGGGCAAAACAAGAATCAAAGCAGTTGCTACAGACGGCGTAGGCGGTGTTAAAGCCGATTCCACTTATGTTGTAGTTAGAGGTACAACCACCGTTCAAGCCCTCCCTGCAGGTATGCAAGACGGAATTAATTACACAAGTACAACAACGGCTACACTTGTATTACACGCTCCCTTAAAAGATTATGTTTATGTTATTGGTGACTTCAACAATTGGGAAATTGACCCTAATTACGAAATGTACCGCACACCTGATAATAATAAATACTGGGTAACACTGAATAATTTGACACCTAAACAGGAATACGCTTATCAATATTGGATCGATAACACGCTTAAAGTTGCCGACCCTTATGCAGAAAAAGTTCTTGACCCTTGGAATGACAAATATATCGATAACAATAGATACCCAAACTTAAAACCGTACCCCGTCGGCAAAACAAATCATATTGTTTCCGTATTACAAACAGATAAAACACCTTACCAATGGGAAATTACTAATTTCGAAAGACCCCCGGTTGAAAAACTCGTTATTTACGAACTCCTTATCCGTGATTTTACCGAACAACAAACTTACAAATCGTTGATTGATACGCTCGATTATTTGAAAAATCTCGGAATAAATGCTATTGAACTTATGCCCATTATGGAGTTTGAAGGAAATCAGAGCTGGGGCTATAATCCTTCGTTCCACTTGGCAGTCGATAAATATTACGGCAAAAGTGACGACCTCAAAAAGTTCATTGACGAGTGTCACAAACGCGGTATAGCGGTTATTTTAGACATGGTGCTTAATCATGCTTTCGGGCAAAACTCAATGGTTAGAATGTATTGGGATGCGGCAAATAACCGTCCTGCAGCAAACAGCCCATGGTTTAATCCTATCCCAAAACACCCTTACAATGTTGGATACGATTTTAACCACGAATCGGAAGCTACAAAATATTATGTTGACAGGGTAAATGAATTTTGGATCAAAGAATACAAATTTGACGGCTTCCGCTATGACCTTTCGAAAGGATTTACTCAAACTAACTCCGGTAATAATGTAGGTCTGTGGGGCAATTATGACCAATCAAGAATTAACCTGCTTAACAGAATGAAAAATGCCATTCGCGCTTATGACCAAACTGCTTATATTATTCTTGAGCATTTTGCCGTTGATTCTGAAGAAAGAGTTTTATCTAATAATGGTATGATGCTTTGGGGCAATTTAAATTACAATTACAGCGAAGCCTCAATGAGTTGGCATGACGGCGGGAAATCTAATTTCGAAAGAATTTCTTACAAAAGTCGAGGCTTTAACGACCCCCATTTAATCGGGTATATGGAATCTCACGATGAAGAAAGAGTAATGTTCAGAAATTTAAATTACGGCAATGCTTCCGGTAATTACAACATTAAAAATCTAAATACCGCAGTTGGAAGACAGATGTTAACTGCAGCATTTTTCTTCACAGTACCGGGTCCTAAAATGCTTTGGCAATTTGGTGAACTCGGATATGATTATTCAATCAACTGGCCCTGCGGTACCGAAAATTGCAGACTTGACCCTAAACCCGCAAGATGGGATTATTACGATGTTCCCGTAAGAAGAAAACTCTACAGAGTTTATTCGGAGCTAATAAAACTCAAGAAAAATTACGATGCTTTTAACACAAACGATTTTGAGTTGAGCCTTGCTAATACGATGAAAAGAATTAAGCTCACACATCCTGAAATGAATGTAGTAATTATCGGAAATTTTGATGTTGTACAGGGCGGTATTACCCCGGCTTTTCACAGTACCGGTAAATGGTACGATTTCTTCGGGGCTGACAGTATAAATGTTACAGATGTAAATTCGCAAATTCAACTACAACCCGGCGAATTCAAAATTTATACTACGGTTAAACTTCCTTCGCCTGACCCGGATATCGTAAACTCATTATACGAAACACACGGACATTCGCACCCTGCTGATTACACATTAGCACAGAACTATCCGAATCCTTTTAACCCTTCAACTAACATTGAATTTACGGTTAAAGATGCAGAATTTGTAAGTTTAACTGTTTACAATATGCTCGGCGAAAAAATAGCTACTTTAGTGAACAAAGAGCTTACACCCGGCAAATATTCTTATAATTTTGATGCTTCAGAATTACCGAGCGGAATTTATATCTATAGATTAAGCTCACCTTCGGGTAATCTATCCAAAAAGATGATACTCAACAAATAGAAATCTGAAAGAAAATTAAAAAGCTGTCTTCGGGCAGCTTTTTTTTTGGTGTGAAGATAGAATTTTTCGTAGTTTTAAATCATCATTTCTTTTATTCACCCAAGTACCCCCTCTTAAAAACTAAATTTTTGTTTACATGTTTTTAAAGATGTAAACAAAATTCACTAAATTGTTGTCATTCATAATTTAGATTAATTAAGATGAAAATTGGCAGGTACATAAAACAACCACAAGGTTACAAAGCTTTTGTATTAGAAAAATTCCCCCCGGTTGAGGGATTTGATTTTTCTCCCGGTATTATTCAAAAGGCTAATAGTGCAACTTTCAAATTAGGAAAGCTTGACGGTATTGCTCAACTTTTACCTGATCTTGAATTTTATTTGTTTATGTATATCAGAAAAGATGCTGCTTCTTCAAGTCAGATAGAAGGTACTCAAGCAACAATGATTGACGCAATTGCGGCGGAGTCAAATTCTTCACACGATCTCCCCGCTGATGTGGATGATATTCTAAAATATATCCATGCCCTCAATTATGGAATAAAACGGCTCAAAGAGTTTCCGCTTAGCTTAAGACTAATAAGAGAAATTCATCATGAGTTGATGAAGGACGGGAGAAGCACGCATTATTCCGCTCCGGGTGAGTTTCGTACATCTCAAAATTGGATAGGCGGCACTATGCCCGGCAATGCTCAATATGTGCCCCCACCGCCTCATGAAATGACGGCATCTCTTGACGACTTAGAAAAATTCCTTCATAAAAGAGATAATCTTCTACCGGTCATTAAAGCAGGTTTGATTCACGCACAATTTGAAGCAATTCACCCCTTCTTAGACGGAAACGGGAGAACCGGTAGAATGCTAATTACATTATACCTGCAAATAGAAAAATTGTTGGAATCTCCAATTTTATTTCTCTCTTGGTATTTTAAGAAAAATCAGAAAACATATTATCAACGCCTTGCAGAATATTACGAATCAAGTCAGGAAAAATGGATTGACTTTTTTTTAGACGGTGTGATTGAAACTGCCGATGAATCGATCGAAACAATTAGAAAGATTACAGTTTTGAGAGAAAAAGATATACTGAAAATTCAATCATTAAATAAATCTGCGTCTGAAAGTGCTATTAAAGTTTTGCCAAAGTTGTTTCAGATGCCTATTGTGGATGTAAATCAGATTGTTCAATGGACGGGATTTTCAAGGCAGGGTGCACAAAAAGTAATCGATCGCTTTGTAGAACTTGATATCCTAAAACAACTAAATGAGAATCAAAATTATGGCAGGTCTTTTATTTACAAACAGTATTTAGATATATTTAAATAGTTATATCTCATTAGGTAATTCGATAATGCACTAAATATTGGTAACAATTTCTAAAATTTTTTGTTTACATGTTTTTAAAGATGTAAACAAAATTGGCAAAACCGTTGTCATTTAAAAATGAGAGTTTCTTAAAGCAGTAAACAAAACAACACTTATTTAAAACAAAAAAGGCTGCCTTGCGGCAGCCCTTTTAAAAAGCCGTTTTAAGGCTTCGGAACTTTTAGTGAATCTGTTGCGGGGGTAGTATTCATAAGTGTGTCAATTGAAAGAGAATCAACTGCCGGAACTTGAATAACAACTGAATCTTTAGGGGTTGTGTAATACAACGGAGCATCCGGTCCAAGCGGGAGGCTCAACATTATCCACGCAACTAACATCGGAATTCTCACAAGCATAAATGCAACCGAAAACGGAAGCATCATACTTATTAGAGTACCTATTCCGATATCCTTAACATACTTCTGTGCAAATACAATTACAATCGGGAAATACGGAAGTAACGGAGTGAGAATATTTGTATATGAATCACCTACTCTGTAAGCTGCTTGAGTAAGTTCGGGCGAATAACCCATCATCATTAACATAGGCACAAAAATAGGAGCCATGATAGCCCATTTAGCTGAGGCACTACCGATTGCAATGTTAATTATTGATGCAACTATAACAAAAGCAACAATTAAGGGTGTACCGGTAAACCCGACGCTTTTTAGAATTTCTGCACCGGAAATTGCCGATATAATCCCAAGGTTTGACCAGTTAAAATAAGCTACAAACTGAGCGGCAACAAAAGCTAATACAATATATCCGCCCATACTAGCCATAGAGTCGCCCGTCATTTTAGCAACATCTTTATCGCCTTTAATGCTCTTGGTAATTAATCCGTAAACAAGACCGGGGATAAAAAATAAGAAAAGCATAAGAGCAACAATACTTCTGAAAAATGGGAGTAAACCACCGTTTTCATCTCTAAGAATACTGCCTTCGGGGATAAACATAAAACCGATAACTACAATAGTAGCAAGAATAGAAATACCTGCCCACATTAAACCTTTTTTCTCTTCAGGTTTTAACGGGCTGTGGTCTTCTTTCAAGTCATCGGGCGGATTATATTTTCCTAATTTGGGTTCAAGAATTTTTTCAGTTACATAAGTACCTGCAATAGCTACAAACGGAACTGATGCCGCCATAAAATACCAGTTAGCGGTAGCATCAACTCTGTAAGCAGGGTCAAGAAGGTGTGCTGCGGGTTCAGTAAAACCTGCAAGAAGCGGGTCTAATGAAGTTAAAAATATGTTTGCACCAAAGCCGCCCGATACTCCTGCAAATGCTGCAGCTAAGCCGGCTAAAGGGTGCCTGCCCATACTGTGAAAAATTACCGCACCCAACGGAATTAAAACAACATATCCCGCATCGGCTGCTACCGATGAAAGCATACCGGCAGTAACTATCGAAAATGTTATTAATTTTGGGGATACGCTTGCAACAAATGCTTTAAGAGATGCCCCTATAAGTCCGCTTCTTTCGGCAACACCGATACCAATCATTACAACAAGAACTAATCCGAGTGGGGGGAAATCGGTGAAAACTTTAACCATTTCGGTAAATATTCTTCTTAAACCTTCTTTATCGAGAAGATTAACAACTTCTATCGTTTTTCCTGTACCGGGGTGTACGGCACTAACTCCAAACATCGAAACAATCCACGAGGCAACAAGAACAATTCCTATTAAAATTGCGAAAAGTGTTACCGGTTGTGGCAGTTTATTCCCTTTTCTCTCTACAAAATCGAGAGCTCTGAGAATCATAGCTTGTACTGAGCCTTTTTTCATTTAACATCCTTCTATTATTAATTTAGAATTAAGTTTAAACATACATCGACTATTAATTACCGGTTTATCCGGTCTTAAAATAAAAGGCTGCAAACAATCATTATTTGTTCACAGCCTAAACAATAAGGAATGAAGCAAAAATAACAATTTACTTTTTATTAATCAAACACTTTCAAGAATTTACCTTTATTATTCGATTTTTATTTGGGTATGTTTGGTTCATCCAATTTTTCAGCAGTTGAAATGGGTACAGAGTGAGTTCAAAGTGAGAGGGTTAAAAAGGTGCGGGGTGCGGAGTTCGAGGTTAAAAAAATTGTTCTTAGTGCTTAGTAAATAAATTTGTTCTTGGTGCTTAGTGCGTAGTTCTTGGTTTGGTCCTGCCACGATCTGGTCTTTAATAAATTAACATACGACACCCTTCAGGGTCGAGTAACATAGGTTAATCTGTTTTCTGCAAACATTTGACGCCTTCAGCGTCATAATTTGGTATTACATTGACTATTTGTTAATTTTCAGTTCATTGCGTTTCGCTACCCTTTACCCTTTACTGCGTTTCGCTACCCTTTACCCTTTACTGCGTTTCGCTACCC
>JACSRR010000180.1 GCA_014879635.1 Ignavibacteriaceae bacterium
TGAAAAAAGCAGTCAAAAAATGAGTCATTTTATTGTCAATGATTAGAAATTCAAAAAATAAAAAAACTTTTTTGATATAAAAGAAGGGTATGTTATATTTGTAATCTGATTTTTTTTAGAGTTCTACCCAAATGAGTAATGATTTTAAGATATTTTCCGGCAGATCAAACAGATCTTTAGCTGAGAAAATGGCTCAATATGTTGCAAAAAAGCTTGATATAAGCAAGCATTTAGGATTAATGGATATCCGCACTTTTAGTGACGGTGAAATTTGGGTAAAATACGGTGAAAATATCAGGGGTTCTGATATATTTATTGTGCAATCAACAAATCCGCCCGCTGAAAATTTAATGGAATTGTTGATTATGATAGATGCCGCAAAAAGAGCTTCTGCCAAGAGAATCACAGCCGTAATCCCATATTTTGGATATGCACGGCAAGACAGAAAAGATCAGCCCCGTGTTTCAATTACTGCAAAATTAGTTGCAAATTTAATTACGGTTGCAGGCGCTGATAGAGTTATCACAATGGATTTGCATACACCGCAAATTCAAGGATTTTTTGATATTCCTTTTGACCACCTTTACGGTTCAATTATTTTTATAAATGAACTTAAAGGGAAAAGCGATAACTTAGTAGTTGCTTCGCCTGATGTTGGCGGTATTAAAATGGCACGCTCTTATGCTTCAAGATTAGGTGCAGGTCTTGTTGTAAGCGATAAAAGAAGACCAAAACAGAATATTGCCGAAATTCATCATATTATCGGTGAAGTTGACGGCAAAGATGTTTTGCTAGTTGATGATTTGATTGATACTGCAGGCACATTTGCAAGTACAATCAAAGCATTAAAAAATTACGGTGCACAAAAAATTTACGCCGCGGTAACACATCCGTTATTGTCGGGTCCGGCTATTCAAAGAATAGAAGATTCAGTAGTTGAAACTCTATATGTGTTAGATACAATTGAATTACCGGAAGAAAAAAAATCAAGCAAAATTAAAATGTTGAGTTCTGCCGAGGTTTTTGCAGAATCTATATTAAGAATTAATAAACATGAATCAATTAGTTCACTTTTCGATAATGATAAAGGTTAAGCCGGAAACGGAGAAATAAAATGGAAAAAAAAGCATTAGAAGCACAAACAAGAACCAGATTCGGAAAATCAGGTAGAAACATCTTAAAAGGTGAAAGAAAAGTACCGGGAGTTTTCTATTCTACTCATTCAGAAACAATTTCGATTGAAACAACCGAAAATGCAATCAAACCGTTTGTTTTTACTTCAAAAAATTATGTTATTCAATTAAGTATAGACGGAAAAAAAGATATTGAATGCATCGTAAAAGATGTACAATTTGACCCCGTTACCGATAGAGTTATCCATTTTGATTTATTTGGATTAACTTCAGGTGAAAAAATTTCATTAGAAATACCTTTAGTATTTACAGGTGCTTCAGCCGGTGTTCGTGAAGGTGGTTTACTTCAAGAAAGTCTTCATAAATTAAATATAGAGTGTTTACCTTCAAACATTCCTTCAGTTCTTGAAGTTGATGTTACAAATTTGAAACTCGGCAAATCAATTTTAGTTTCTGACTTAAAATATGATAATATTTCGATACTTAATCCTCAAGATACAGTTGTAGTTAGCGTTGTAGTTCCTAGAGGTGTTGAATTGTCAATAACTTCTGAAGAGGAAATTTCTGAACCGGAAGTTATCTCTCGCGGAAAAGATAAATCTGAAGAATAAACTTTGAAAATTATAGCCGGAATTGGCAATCCCGGTGCAAGATATGAGTTTACCCGCCATAATGCGGGATTTATTTTCTTAGATTTTCTTGCCCGGGAATTTTCTTTAAATTACAAATCCGCAAAATTCAGTTCAGAAATTGCCGAAGGCAGTTTTTCAGGTCAATCATTCGTATTGATTAAACCACAAACTTATGTAAATCTTTCCGGAAATGCAGTTGGGGGATATTTAAGATATTTTAAATATCCGGTAGAAGATTTATTGGTTGTTTATGACGATATAAATATTGTACCCGGCAAATACAAAGTGAATTTTGGAGGAAGCGATGGTGGGCACAACGGCATTTATTCAATTATTAGTGCACTTTCGGATGATAAGTTTTCAAGACTTAGAATAGGAATAGGTAATAATTTTGAAAAGGGTTTAATGCCTGATTATGTTCTTAGCAAGTTTCCCGCTGCAGAATGGGACTTGACTGAGGCAAACTTTCCTAAATTTTTAGAACTTTCTAAAGGTTTTTTAAAGTCCGGTTCAAAGGGCTTTTTAGACGCAAACAGTAAATTAACTTTAAACCAAAAAAATACCGAAAAAGATAAATAGGAGAAATAATGGAAGCCATTATTTATTTTATTCCCCTTTTTGGAGTATTGGCATTGGCATTCACATACATTAAAGCAGCGTGGATATCAAAACAAAGTGCCGGTACCGAGAAGATGGAAAAAATCTCGAAATACATTGCCGAAGGTGCAATGGCATTTTTAAGGGCAGAATATAAAATTCTTGCTATATTTGTAGTTTTGGTGGCTATATTATTAGCGGTTAGCGCCAATTCGGAAGAGTCTAGTCCGCTTGTTGCAGTTTCATTTATAACCGGTGCATTCTGTTCAGCATTAGCAGGATTTATCGGAATGAGAGTTGCAACTAAGGCAAATGTCAGAACTACAAATGCAGCAAGAGAATCTCTCTCAAAAGCTCTTAATGTGGCTTTTACAGGCGGCTCTGTAATGGGTATGGGTGTTGTTGGCTTAGGCTTATTAGGTTTAGGTTCACTCCTTATAATTTACGGAAATCTGTTTGGATTTGCCGAAGAAGCTGCTGTTAACAGAGTTATGACCGTTATAACCGGATTTTCTTTCGGTGCTTCTTCAATTGCTCTCTTTGCAAGAGTTGGCGGAGGTATATATACTAAAGCAGCCGATGTTGGTGCTGATTTAGTTGGTAAAGTTGAAGCAGGTATCCCTGAAGATCACCCGTTAAATCCTGCTACTATTGCCGATAATGTTGGTGATAATGTGGGTGATGTTGCCGGTATGGGTGCAGATTTGTTTGAATCTTATGTAGGTGCAATTATTTCTACTATGGTTTTGGGTACTGCATTTATGATGCTTCCCGAATTTAAAGATAATCACGGTGGGTTAGGCGGTGTTATTTTACCATTAGCAATTGCGGCTGTAGGTATTGTAATGTCTATCATTGGCACTTTCTTTGTTAAAACTAAAGAAGGCGGTAACCCGCAAAAAGCTCTTAACATTGGTGAATTTGTATCATCCGGTTTAACAATTGTTGCCGTTTGGTTCTTGATTAACGAATTTTTACCCGCTCAGTGGACTTGGACTGACCCGTTATACAGCGATATGGGGCCAAAAACTATCACTACTTGGGGTGTTTTTGTTGCTACCGTTGTTGGGCTTATAGGCGGTTTGTTTATCGGTTTAATTACCGAATATTATACCGGAACAGGTACTAAACCTGTTAGAGGTATTGTTGAGCAGTCTTTAACGGGTTCTGCAACAAATATTATAGCCGGGCTTGGTGTTGGAATGATTTCAACAGCAATTCCTATTTTAATTATTGCAGTTGCTATTTTCTTCGCTTTCGAATTTGCCGGTTTATACGGAATTGCAATTGCAGCTGTCGGTATGCTCTCAAATCTTGGAATTCAGCTTGCAGTTGATGCTTACGGACCAATTTCCGATAATGCGGGCGGTATTGCAGAAATGGCTGAACTACCCAAAGAAGTTAGAAAAAGAACAGATAAATTAGATGCAGTAGGTAACACAACGGCTGCTATCGGTAAAGGATTTGCTATCGGTTCTGCAGCGTTAACCGCACTCGCACTTTTTGGTGCATTTATGACTTCGGCAAATCTTAAAACTATTGATATTTCAAAAGCCTCAGTTATGGCGGGTGTTTTAGTTGGTGCTATGATACCGTTTCTATTTTCTGCACTTGCAATGCAAGCCGTAGGTAGAGCTGCAATGGCAATGATTCACGAAGTTAGACGCCAATTTACTTCAATTCCCGAACTTACCGCCGCACTCTCGGTTATGAGAAAAAACCAGGGGGTTGATAAGTCAGAATGGAATAAAGAAGATGTTGCAATTTTTGATGCTGCCGAAGGTAAAGCAGAATATGGTAAATGCGTTGAAATTTCAACAAAATCTGCAATAAAAGAAATGGTTCTTCCAGGATTAATTGCCGTAACGGTACCCGTTTTAGTAGGTTTTACAATGGGTCCTGAAACTTTAGGCGGATTATTGGCTGGCGTTACTGCCTCAGGTGTTCTTCTTGCAATCTTCCAATCTAATGCGGGAGGTGCGTGGGATAACGCTAAAAAAATGTTTGAGGAAGGCGTTGAAATAAACGGCAAAATGCATTTCAAAGGATCTGAAGCTCACAAAGCTGCGGTGGTTGGTGATACAGTAGGTGATCCTTTTAAAGATACATCTGGTCCTTCGTTAAATATTCTCTTAAAGTTAATGTCAGTTGTGGCGCTTGTAATTGCCCCATTGATAAAATTAGCAAAATAAACTTTTTAATTTATGAGTGTAAAAAGGCTGTCTCTAAATAGACAGCCTTTTTTTATTATGGTAAAATCAACTTTTATTTTCGGTGTTTCTAAAATAGTTACTTTGTTTTGTTGGTGGCAATTCTTTTGGGGATTAAATTGAATGGTTCGTAGTTAGGGTTAATATTGATAATTGCTCGATGCAAAAAGTAATTATTCCTAATTATCAAACAGGAGATGACTCATTTCAAAGTATTTTTTTACATTACTTTTGATAGAGTGAATTTGCCAAACATGCAAGATACCTAATAGGGTAGTTGAGGCAAAGGTATTCTTGGCTTTCTACAAACACTTGATGCCTTCAGACTTGTTTCAACAATTGAAAAATGATTCACACACAGTTATAAACAGTTCCTCTGTTTTCTCAGTGAGCTCTGTAGTTAAATAGCCTATTTGGTTGTGTATAGTTATGATGGGTTAAGAAATAGTTTTCAAATCTAAATTTAGTCTTTAATAAAATTTCTCTATGATCTCTGCGGTAAAATTGTTTTTTACCGCCAATTAATCATATATACCTCTAAAACAGCCATTAAATTAACAAGTTAGATCTCAATTAGCTACTATTTTAATCTTTTTCATTACCTTTAAAGTTATTCTATAAATTTTTTTGAAGTCTAAAATAGAACCTTTAGTAGTTATTAACTTATTAAATTATAACGGTAAAGCCGATACAGCCGAGTGTATTAGGTCATTAGAGGCAATTGATTATCCAAATTTTATCATTATGATTATTGACAATTGCTCAACTGACGGTTCTTATGAATATCTTAAGAAAGAATTTCCGGAGTATAAAATATTTAGAACGGATGTAAACTTAGGATATACAGGCGGAATAAACTTTGGGTTTGTTAAGGCAACTGAATTTGACCCCGATTATATCTTAGTAATAAACAATGACACTATTGTTGAAAAATCTTTCCTAACACATCTTGTTAATTCAATGGAAAAAAATTCTGAGGCAGCAGGTGCCGGAGGGTTGATTCTTGCTGAACATGACAGGGAAACCGTATGGTTTGGCGGTGGTAAACTTATACCTTGGCGTGGTTTGGCGGTTCATTTTGATAAGGGGTTGCATAAATCTGTAATTAAAATAACTTCTGAATGCCCCGTTACTTTTTTGACGGGTTGTATGATTCTATTTAGAGCAGAAGCTCTTGAAAAAACAGGCTTGGAAGATGACCGATTTTTTATGTATTTGGATGATATAGAACTCTCTTCAAGGATTCAAAGATTGGGTTACAGTTTAGTTTATAATCCTAAATCTGTTATTTATCACAAAGTGTTAGGTGAAAATGAGAGTCCATTTAAACTATATTATTCTGTTCGAAACAGATTACTACTTATTAATTCAATGAACTCCGGAATAATCAAATTTATTGCAAAGTTTTATTTCATGTCTGTGATCTTCGTTAAAATTATAGTGTGGAGTGTAACAAATTCTAAGTTCTCTAAAACTGCCCGTTTAGCACTCAGTGACTATTTTCAGGGGAATCTTGGTAAGGGTAACGGATTAAATTTGAATCAGCTTACAGGTAGTAATTGAGCAGTTCTGTTGAAAGTGAATTGAGCTCGCTTATCAAATCAACTTTTGCTGTTGTTTTGAACTACAATAATTTTGAAGAAACTTCTGATTGCATCAATTCTCTTCTTGATCAAAAACCGGAATGCCCTAATATTATTATTGTAGATAATTGTTCAACCGACGGAAGTTTAGAAAAATTAGAGGAAAAGTATCCCTCACTATTAATCTCAAAGACCGGTTTTAATTCCGGTTATGCCGGAGGAATGAACAAAGGGATAGAAATTGCACGGGAAAATGAAGCTAAGTATGTACTTATTAGTAATAACGATTTGGTTTACGAGCAAAATGCCTTAGCTCAGATGCTTAAATGCAGTTTGACTGAATTTGCGGGAGAAACTCCCGGTATTATTTCGCCGTTAGTTCTTTACAAAGATTTGAAAGACACAATTTATTGTGCAGGTGCAGAATTTTCAAAATCGAAATGCGGAACGATTTCTCTTTTTAGAACCGAGAAAATTAATGGGGTCAATTTAGTTTCCGGAATACGCAGTTCGGCAGAAGGTGCGTGTATTCTGATAAAAAGCGAAGTATTTGAAAAGTGCGGTGTTTTTTCGGAAATATTTTTTATGTACTTTGAAGACCTGGAATTTTCATTGAGAGCGTCTAAATTATATAGAATTATATTTTGCAAAGATGCAGTTGTTTATCATGCATCGGGGGCAGGAAAATCAGCGGCAGAATATTCCCCTCTATATAATTTTTACTATACTCGAAATAGGTTTATATTATTCAGAGATTTCCCTTTTTTTTACAAAATTTATGTATTTTTTTTTAATACCTGT
>JACSRR010000435.1 GCA_014879635.1 Ignavibacteriaceae bacterium
CCGAGATCTACACTCTCTCCGTCGTCGGCAGCGTCAGATGTGTATAAGAGACAGATACTTATTTTATCTCAAAATTTAAGGGGGGTAAAATAAAATTCGAAGAAGATGTAGAAGATTTGAGCCAAAATGTTGTTCTTACCTTTTTAGAGCAGATTGAAACAATTCAACAACCGGAGTTTTGGCTCAGGCGGGTTATTTTTCTAAACTTCGTGAACTATTATAAAAAAAGCAAAAAGAGATTTACTTACAGTTTGAATGACAAACTTGCAAAGTCCAAAACCGCTGATTCTTCAAATGATGAAAAAATTGATGCCGAAAAAGCCGCTGTTCAATTATCTAAACTCTCTGAAGAGAAACAGACAATTATTAAGATGAGAATCTGGGCAGACGAAAAATTTAGCGATATAGCAGAAAAATTGGGAAAAAATGAACCGGCTGTCAAAAAAATGTTCTACCGTGCATTAGAGGAACTGAAAAAATACCTTTAAGTGTCACTTTTTAATCATATTGTCAACTATATTAAGAAAACAATGTAATGAGTTTGGAAAAATTTAAAGTATTATTAGAAAAAGAAGAAGACATTCTCAACCCCTCGCCTGAAATTCTCTCTATTATAGAAAGTTCTTCAGAGTGCAGGGAGTACTACAACGACCTTTTAAAAGCATACTACGGCGTTGAAGCCGTTTATAGCAATATGATAGATTCAATTGCAAATGATATAATGAATAATTCAGAAAGAAGTAACTTACTTTCAGATGATGAGATAAAAATTAGAGAAGAGTTGCAGAGTGAATTTACCGAAATTTCAGATATGCTTTTAATAGAAAACAAAAGTAATAAAATTGGTTCAACAGATTCTGAAGGTTCAATTGAAGTACCCAAGGGTACCGCAAAGATTTTTCAAATATGGAAAAAAGCCGGTGCAGCTGCTGCTGTGTTATTTTTAGCAGCGAGTATTTTATTTATTTATTCAAATTCTCAAAGTTATTCTGAAATTTCTAAAGTGTTTAACATTAGTGATTATAATAACGGATATTCGGCTTTGAGGAGTCAGGGAGCAACCGGAATAGAAAAAGGAATCATCCTTTTAGAACACGGCGATTATTTGAAAGCAGCCAATGTTTTCGAAAAAGAAATTACTGAAAATCCGGAGAATCAAACCAATTTCTATATTTATTATCTAAAAGGTATTGCTTATTATAAAACTTCGGGCAATAAGGTGCTATTTATTCAGCTTAATTATGATTCCGCACTATTGCAAAAAGCCTTAACTTCGTTTAAACAATCAATAAAAGAGAATCAATTAGGGAGATTTGATAATATATTATTAAATGCTTACTTCTTTGCAGGAAATATTGAATTACTTTTAGGCAACAATACAGCGGCTATTGAATACCTTTCCAAAGTGGTAAATGAGAAGGGTAGTTTTAGCGATGAAGCCGGAAAACTATTAATTCTTGCGAAATGAGTATCAATAAATTCTTTTTCTATTTACTTATTTTCACAATTTGCGGGAGTTACGGGTGCAATTTTAGCTTAAGGAAAAGTGAAGAAGAAAATCAATATTCTTTGTCAAAAATTGCTTCAACTTCCGAAATTAATGTTACGGGAACAAGGGACAATTTCCACCTACTATATTACCGACTAACTTTGACTGCCTTTACCGCCGGTGATATCGCCAATCAAATATCAAAGTATCCCGAAGAGAAAAAAAGAAAGTTCTTACACGCTTGTTATCAACTAAAACAAAATGAAATTGAAAGAGCTAAGTCAATAATACTTGAATTATCACACGATAAACCGGAATTTATAGAATATTATAAATTAGCTGCAGCTTTTGCCTCATCTGATTCAACTTTTTTAAAGAATTTAGCCTTTTATTCTGAAGAAAGCAGATCTAATTTTTTCACCGTGTATTTTAACTCATATCTTAGCTACCTTTCAGGAAATGCAGCAGAAGCGGTAAAATTAATTCAAGAGTTTGATTCCAAATTTACAGTCGAAAATTCTCACAAATCAAATTGGATTCAACTTGAAGCGTTGTGTAACAGATCATTAGGGAATTACAATGTAGCCAATAAACTGATAGATGACCTGATAAAAAGTTCATCTGACATAGCAAAAATTGAATTTCTACCGTATGCCTATAACCAAAAAGGAGCACTCTTATTCCTTGAAGGAAATATTGATTCTGCACAATCAATGTTTTCAATTGCTTTTGAAACTGCACATAGTTTGGCAAACGATTATGAAATTGCCCGTTCTTTAGTAAATTTGGCTATAATTAACGATATGTTGGGAGAATACGAAGAAGCGGCAGTGAAATTTAAAAAAGGAAGGATTTTAGCTCAAGCAATCAATGACCCTTTTTTGTTGGGACTAACATTTTCGGAAACTGCAGTACATGAATCATATCAAAATAATATTAATTCGGCATATCAAAATTTTAATAAAGCAATTGAATATTTTTTAAGGGCAGGAGTTTATGAAAGAATTTCGTTTGTATATTTTAATTTAGGCAGGTTAGCTCTTACTCCCGGTGATTTTGTTTCGGCTGAAAACTATTTCGAAAAAAGTTTAACTTACAGTAAGAATCTTCCGGTCTCAAAGTTTTATGCAACAATTTCACTCGGTGATTTATATGCTAATTTATTTGATTTTTCTAAAGCTCTTGAGTTTTATAATCAAGCAGCAGAAATAACTGTAAAAATAAACAGCGCTTCTTTGCTTAACGAAGTTACACTTAGCAAAGCTATATTAATGATAAACTTGGGAAACACAAAGAAGGCGATAGAAATTTTGGATGAGGGGTTAAATCGAGTATTACTATTAAATGACCCTTATACATCGGCATCTTTTTTGAGTAAAGCAGGTTTAGCGTTTGCGATTGCAGGAGAGTCAATAAAAGCAGATTCACTCTTGGATAAAGCTATTTTTGAGTACGAAAGTATTGATGCAATTTATGAAGCAGAATTGACTAAATTACAATATATAAAGCACTTAGTTAATGCCCGTAATTTTAATAAAGCTAAACTACTATTAACTGAAGTAAAACCCGAAGTTTTGGATTTCAGTGAGTATATCCTCTTAGATTTTAAGATTGTTGAGGCTCACATCAAATTCAAGTCAGGTGATTATACTAATGCTTCTTCAAAAATCTTAGAAGCTGAAAGTTTGGCGAAAAATCTAAAATTGCCCGCAGCATTGGCAGAATTAGAAATGCTAAAAGGACAGATTTATTATTTTTCGGGAAATCTGACAGAAGCAGAAAAATCGTTTAAAAAAGCTAATCAGTTGATTGAAATAATTTCAACCGGTTTAGATAGTGAGACGGAGTTGAAACTCTCTTTTGATTCAGATAATTTAGATGCTTATTCGGCATTAAATTTATTATACACTGTTAAATCCGATTTTAATTCACTTTTCCTTAATATAGAAAATAAAAGAGGTTTGAGTTCCGGCAAAAAATTGTTCACTTTGCGTTTTATGAGTAAAACCAACGATCCTTTAATACTACAAGAATACTTGAGATTAAAAACACTTTCGGAAAATATTTTTTCTGATGTAGCATCTAAATTAATAGCTGAAAAAAACTTTGCCGGATTTAAAAAATTGCTTGAATTTAAATTTCCCGGAATTAGCGAAATTTATCAAGAACCGGCTTTAGAAAACATATATCAAGCTCAAAAATTGCTCGATGAAAATGAATATTATCTTAATTGGTCGGTAATCAATGACTCATTGCATCTCTTTGTGTTATCAAAATCGGGGTTAAGAACCAATCCGGTAAATTTTAGCATAAAAGAAATTGATAGTTTAATTTCAAACACATCTCCGTACTATTCCGAATTATCAAATGAAGGATTGTATCTCAATCAAGATCTGTTTTCCTTTAACAAAGAAGCCTCGTTTGTGTTGTATAACAGGGTATTTTCTGAGTTATTACGAGATATCCCTGAAAACGGAAGGCTAATTGTAGGGTCTAATTCAGGTTTTTTCAGGTTTCCGCTTGAAATGTTGTTAATTAAATATGACGAGGGTACCGGTAAATACAATTACAATGCAAGCGACTTTTTGATTAACAAGATTGATGTTGTATATACTCCGTCCCTTCCATATTACGCATTTTTGCGTGAAAAAAGAGGAAGAGAAAAGTTTAACGAAGTGCTTATTGTTGGAGATGTTAGTATCAAACCTGACGGTAATCAGATTAGTCTTAGAAGGGGAATTTCAAATGATGCTAACAATTTATCACTATATCCGCTCAAATATTCGAAAGTGGAAATAGAATCCGTTTCAGATTTGGTTGGGAATCAAATAGTATTATCGGGGGAGAATGCAACAAAGGAAAATTTTTTAAGTCATGCGGTAAATTCATCAATTATTCATATTTCAACTCACTCATTCCAATATGATGAACAACCATTTCTTTTATTCAGCCCCTCAGATAAAAACAGCGGAATTCTAGAAATAGGAGACATTTTAAAGTTAGAATTAAATGCCGATTTAGTTACCATAAGTGCTTGTAAATCTGCAATTGGAAAAGAGTTTGAAACGCAAGGCACGGCGGGATTGCAAAAATACTTTTTAGATGCAGGGGCTATGAGTTGTGTTGTTTCGCTTTGGGATGTAAGCGATGAATTAACAGCAAAGTTTATGACACTTTTTTATAACAATTTGAAGAAGGGATTTTCACGGTCTGAGTCGCTTAGAAAATCTAAAATTGAATTTGCTGAAAAACACTCTGCAAATCCCTATTTTTGGGCTGCGTTTATTATTTCGGGAGACCCCGGAGAAACGGAAGTAACCGGTGTAAAAAACATGCAAAAAAACCTTTTATTTTCTCTCTCTTTATTGCTAATTTCGGGAGTAATTTGCGGAATATTTATAAAAAAACATGAAAAGAACACCAACTAAATTAGCTCTGATTATCTTCCTTATTCTTACAATTAGATTAAGTGCACAAGAACAAAAATTTTATACCTTCCCTGAATTTGAATTTCAAAACGGTAAAATTGCTAAAGAGATAAAAATTGGATTTAGAGAATTTGGTACAATCAATTCTGATTCTTCCAATATAATAATTGTCTTGAGTTGGTTCGGCGGTACTTCATCGCATTTAACTTTATTACTCGGTAATGATAGAGTCATTGATACGGTTAATTATTATGTTATTTGCTTTGACGCATTTGGTAACGGGGTTTCAAGTTCGCCTGATAATTATACCATTTCTGAATTGCCTGAATTTACGATAAGTGATATGGTTAAAGCGCAATATAAATATTTGAATGAAGTGCGAGGATTTAACAGTATTTTTGCCGCCGTTGGCGGGTCAATGGGAGGAATGCAGGTATTTGACTGGGTTGTTAGCTATCCGGACTTTCTTAAAAAGGCAGTTTCGTATGTTTCTACTCCCAGAACTTCTAATTATTCTAAGATGATCTTCAATTTTGTTATGGATGCAATTTCATACTATGAAGAATCCAAAATTAGCGAGCAAGAAGCAACACGAATAATCGATAAAGTTTTTCAACTTTTAGCAACAGGTAAACCGGTTATTAATTCAAAAGACGAACAATTTTTTCTAAAGTTTGACGGTAATTCTTATAAAAGCTTCCCTTTGATAAATAGAAAATCGCAAACCCTTGCAATGATTTCTCACGATGTAATTAAGAATAGAAGTTATGAAGAATTGAAAGAGATTATTAAGACTAAATTGTTAATTATGGTTTCAGATAATGATGACCTTGTAACAAACGAAGAAGCAATTAATTTTGGTAACTCCCTTGGATTTGAGACAATAATTATTTCAAATAACGGAGGACACTATGCACCCGGAATGGAACTCCAAAAAACAGGAGAAACTGTTAGAAGATTTTTAAAGGAGGATTAAACCGTACTTTTTTGTCCGCTCAGTTGAAGTAATGAGTTATGTAAGGAATCCATTTTTTCGGTTACTTCGTTTTCAATTACCGAAAAGGAGTGTTCAACCGGGTCTTTGAGATTAGCGCACCTTAGTTTAAGTACCACAAAATTATCATCGCCCCGCTGTTCAACTCTTAGATTCCATTCAATAATATCACCCCACGAATAAAACTGCGAATTTCTTTCTGTAAGTTCACGGTTAAATCTATCTATGTACTCAATTTTTAATCCTTCAGTTCTTACAAACAATTTAAATTGGTTGTTTAAGATGTTTTGAACTATAGTAAAGAGTAATAGAACAGAACCCGTAATAATTGCTCCCGTAAACGGAGCAATTAATCCGGATTTATTTGCGAAGTAAACAGAAATTGCCGTAAGCAGAATTATAATCATTCCTGCCACAGAAATAATAAAGTTTTGTTGTTTTGATGTAATTAATAAATTCATACCGAAAATTAACACTTCCGGCAGTTCTGTATGTTAGCGAATTGTTATAATAGTGTTATCAAATTGTAAACTCAACGGAGAAATGGTACAAACTTAACTTGCATTACATCGGTTTTGATGATTTTACCATTCTCTTTTTTCAGGAGTACTAATGATTGAACTTGATGTTCATTACCAACCGGGATAATCATTTTGCCCCCTTCTTTGAGCTGGTCAATTAATGGTTGCGGAATTTCTGAAGGTGCTGCGGTTACTATAATTGCGTCAAAAGGTGCAAACTCTTCCCAGCCGAAAAAACCATCGCCGGCTTTAACAAAAACATTTTTGTAATCTAAGGATTTTAATAGGTTACCCGATTTTTGAGCTAATTCGTTAAAGTATTCAATTGTATAGACTTCACTAACAATTTCTGCTAATACAGCGGCTTGATAACCTGAACCGGTTCCAATTTCAAGAACTTTGTAGTCTTTTTTCGGTTCTATAGCCTCAGTCATAAATGCTACTATATACGGTTGCGAAATAGCTGTCTCTTATACACATCTGACGCTGCCGACGACGGA
>JACSRR010000044.1 GCA_014879635.1 Ignavibacteriaceae bacterium
TCATAAACCGGAATAAGATCTCGATTTTATTATATGTATTTGCCCCGGTACGGTTAGTTTTAAGACTCGAAAAAAGAAATGGTAGTTTAATTTTTTCTAAGTATTTTATTCCCAGTCACATATCAGTCACATAAAAACGGGTGATTTTATTAAAACAAAAATTTGTTAAGTGTAAATTATATAAAGAGTTAAGAAAACAGCATAATAAAAAGGGAGAGCAAAAACAGGTTCCCAGTCACATACCCGTCACATAAAAATGCCGGAACCCCACTTCAAGCCAAAACTAAGAAAATTATATGTTAATTCATGTTACATCTAAATTTGTGTTAATCCTTAAAAACAATTGTCATCAAAACAACTTCGGAATCGCTAAAAGTTCTTACAGGAGGACCCCAAGTACCTGCTCCGCTGGTAATGTAATATTGAGTTTTACCTTTAGTGTAGTAACCCCAACTTTTTTCGTAAATTTTTTGAACAATAAAATTGATAGGGAACATTTGTCCCTCGTGAGTATGCCCTGAAAGTTGTAGTTCAATATTGTTATCGGATGCTTCATGCAATTGATGAGGTTGATGATCAAGTAGAATAACAGGGAGGTTTCTTTCAACACCTTGAAGAATTTCGGGAATAGATTTTCTTTTACCACCCGAGAAACTTGCCACCGCGCGGTCTTCTCTTCCGGCAATTATTACCGAATTATCTATAACAATTGTTGAATCTATTAATACTGTTATACCCGATTCTTCCATAAAATTAACGGCATCTC
Organism: Ignavibacteriaceae bacterium; assembly: GCA_014879635.1. GTDB lineage: Bacteria > Bacteroidota > Ignavibacteria > Ignavibacteriales > Ignavibacteriaceae > BA9. The sequence continues at coordinate 767 of JACSRR010000044.1, forward strand.
GCATACCCACAATATGTTCGTGATTTCCGTTGCAAGTAATTACACCGAGCGGGGCTTTAAGATTAAGCAATGCCTTATCAATCTTCAATCGTCTTAAAACTTTCGATTTATCATCAACAACATCACCGCCCATTAAAATTAAATCGGGCTTTAATTTATTATTTATGGCAATAATTTTATTGACTGTAGAAGTATCCTGCATTGGTGAAAAATGAGTATCAGAAATAAACAATACTCTGAGAGTATCGCGGGTACCTTCGCCTTTAGGAAGTTCAATAGTCATTTCTTTAACTTTAATATTTTTGGCATTTAAGTAACCATAAATATTAAAAATCGTAATTGATAGCACTATAATACCAAATGCAGTGAGTTTGGCAGCCGGTATATTTGTCGTTACAAAAGCAGGGAAAAATGGGAGAAAATGGTTAATTGCTCTTAAAATATCAATGAGAAGCACCAAAAGAATTGAGTACATAAGCATGGGGAGCCAAAGAGAACCTACCCACGACATTAAATCGTATAGAAAGAAATCAGAAGGCACTAAAGCTCTTATTAACACATAAGAGGATGCAGAAAGCCAAAAAAACACTCCGAATGTAATTTTTAGATACATTGGGGCTAATTCAATTGCTTGAAGTGATCTATAAAATATGTAGAAATTTGCTCCGCCGTAAACGGAAAAAAATATTAGGAAGAATATTGACATAGTTGCATTGATGTTAAAACATTAAAGACAAATTTTTTACAAAAATAGTTCAAAAGACAAATTTATTTAAGTTTCAAAAGAAATTCTTTATTGTTGATTTAGCAAAGTAAACGATGACGAGTTAATTTGCTTTTAGTGATTGCTTAAAATATTGAAACTTAAAAATAAATTAAACGGGAACTTTATCAGGCTTTTGATTTGTCTTATCAAATATGGAAAATACAAAGATCTACGATTTTACGGTAATAGGAGCAGGATACGGCGGGTTATCTGCAGCGGCATTATTGGCAAAAGAGAAGTTAAATGTTTTGTTATTAGAAGCCCACTCGGTGGTTGGCGGATGTGCGTCCTTTTATTCAAGGAAAGGTTTTCTTTTTGATGCCGGAGCCACTACTATGAGCGGAGTTAGAAAAGATCAACCTCTCGGAAAACTTTTTACTCAATTGGGAATTGAACCAAATCTTAAAAAACTTGACCCCGGTATGATTATTAATATTGATGGGAAAGAGTTAAAAAGGTTTGCAGATTTAAATAAATGGAAAGAAGAAACTTCTGCATTTTTTGATTCGGGGGATAAATTAAACAAGTTTTGGGACAGAGTTCATCAAATTAATGACCTTTCTTTTGAGCTAATTTCAAATAATTATGCGATACCGCCTAAAAGTTTAGGTGATTTTTTTAAGCTAATAAAGTTCTCAAATTTGAAAGGGTTGAAGCTACTCCCTTATCTTTTTGAACCGGTTAGTGATGTAGTGAAAAAGTATGGTTTAGATAAAATCAAAAATTTTGAATCCTTTCTTGACGAACAGCTTCTAATAACAACACAACAAAATATTAAAAAAGCACCTTTTCTCACTGCAGCTTTAGGATTAGCTTATCCGGCTGAAACATATTATCCCTACGGGGGAATTTATTTCCCCGCTAAAGAAATTCAGAGATTTTTCAAAGAGAAAGGGGGAGAGATAAAACTAAAAAGCAAAGTCACTTCGGTAAAACTTAATAACGGAGTTTACGAAGTCGAAAATCAGAAGGGGGAAAAATACTGTTCGAAAGGAGTGATATTTAACATTCCGGTTTGGAATATCAGTGATTTGGTTGCGGGTGAAATAAAAGAGTTTTACACCAAAATCTCCCCTAAAACAGATGGAATGTGGGGGGCATTCACTCTTAATTTTGCAGTACCTAATAATTTAGAGAACGATTTACCTTCTGCATATTATCAGATTCATACCGGTGAAACAGTGCCTAATTGTTCTAGTAAATCTTTTTTTTGCACACTTTCGCTTATAGATGATTTAAAAAGGGCACCGGCAGGTTACAAAACAGTATCAATTAGTTTACATACTAAAGCAGAAGATTGGCTGAATCTTTCGAAAGAAGAGTATTCTCTTAAAAAACTTGAAACTGTTAAATATATTTTAAACAAATTTGACAAAGTTTTTCCGCAATTTTACGGAAGCGAAAAATTACATTTAGAAGCGGGAACTCCGAGAACATTTTTAGATTATACATCGCGTTTTAACGGTTATGTGGGCGGAATTCCGCACTCGGTAGATTTAAACCTGTTAAAAATGTCGCCAAATGTTACTCCATTTAAAAATGTTTATAATTGCGGTGACACTTTTTTCCCGGGGCAAGGTACTCTATCGGTATCATTAGCAGCTCAAAATATTGTGCAAAGAATAATTAATGCTTAATTTAATCCCTACTTTGAAACTTAATAAATAACTCTATCGTTTATTATAGTAATCAAGCTAAAAAAGAGACAATGAATAAAAAAAAGATAATAATAATTGGTTCCGGCTTAGGTGGTTTAGCTCTCGCATTGAGATTATCGTCTAAAGGTCATGATGTTACGATATTAGAAAAATTTTCACAACCCGGCGGTAGATTAAACAGATTAAAGAAAGATGGCTTTACTTTTGATGTAGGTCCCTCTTTTATGAGTATGACTTATGAAATTGACGAGCTTTTTGAATCTTGCGGAATAAAAAGTACTTTAGAATTAGAAGAATTAGAGCCACTCTACCAAGTTTACTTTCAAAATCATAAGCGGTCTTTCAAAATTTACAAAGACCTTGTTAAACTTCAGGAAGAGTTCAAAGACCTTGAGCCAAACCTTGTTGAGAAAGCTGAAAAGTATATTCAGAGAGCGGGTCAATTTTTTCACGACACAGAAGATAAAGTTGTAAAAGCTAATTTTAACAGTAAGTTAGAATATATTCTGAAATTATCAAGAGTGCCTTTAAAGCACCTCCCTTATCTGTTCAAAACTATGTGGGAAGAAGTTGAAGATACATTTGAATCTGAAGAAATGAGAATTATATTTTCACTCGTAGCCTTTTTCTTAGGTTCTACACCTTTCCAAACTCCTGCAGTTTATTCGTTGTTAAATTATACTGAAATGAGACACAACGGGTATTGGAGAGTAAAAGGGGGAATGTATAAATTAGTTGAAATGTTAATCAAACTTCTTGAAGAAAGAAATGTTAAAATTGTTTATAACACCGAAGTAACCGGATTTGATAATACAAACGGTTCACTCTCTGCGGTTATTGACAATACAGGCACTAAATGGACTGCCGATCTTTTTATTTCAAACTCAGATGCTGCTTCGTTCAGAGGTCAAGTATTAAACAGGCACGCTTTTAGAGAAGAGAAACTTGATAAAATGCACTGGACTTTAGCACCGTTCACAATTTATCTTGGTGTTAAAGGAAATATCGAAAATTTAGACCATCACAATTACTTTTTAGGAAGTAATTTCAGAGGCTATGCCGATACAATATTTACATCGTCTGTATCACCTGAAAAGCCTTATTATTATGTTAATGTATCATCGAAAACCGATCCTAAATGTGCTCCCGAAGGGCATGAAAACATATTCATATTATGTCCCGTACCTGATTTAAGATTTAAGCCCGATTGGAGTGACAGAGAAGAATTGGCGGAAAATATAATCGCAGATTTATCTGAAAGAACAGGTTTTGATATCAAAAGTAACATTGTTACAAAAACTATAATGGATCCTGTTGAATGGGCTAATACCTTTAATTTGTATAAAGGTTCTGGTTTGGGGCTTGCACACGATATGGATCAAGTGGGTGCTTTCAGACCTAAAAATAAAGACGAAAAATTTGACAATTTGTATTATGTTGGTGCCTCTACAACCCCCGGCACCGGATTACCGATGGTAGTGATTTCTTCACGATTAGTTACGGAGAGACTCAGAGATGAGCATGGAATTATATAACAAAACTTCAGCAAAAATAAGCGAACTGATTACTAAGGAGTATAGCACCTCTTTTAGTTTAGGTATTATGGCTTTTAATAAAAAATTCAGAGAACCTATTTATTCTGTTTACGGATTTGTAAGGTTGGCAGACGAAATAGTTGATACTTTTCATGATTTTGAGAAGAGAAAACTTTTAGACGAATTCAGAGCTGAAACCTTTAGAGCAATTGAAACCGGCTTCTCGTTAAATCCTATTATTCACACTTTTCAACAAGTGGTTAACAGATACGGAATTGACCTTGAATTTATTGAAGCTTTTTTGAATTCGATGGCTATGGATCTTGACAATAATTATTACGAAGCTAAAGATTACGACAACTATATTTACGGCTCGGCTGAAGTTGTTGGTTTGATGTGTTTGAGAGTTTTTTGCGAAGGGGATAGAAAATTATTTGACGAACTAAAATCGCCTGCTACAGCATTGGGCTCTGCATTCCAAAAAGTGAATTTTTTAAGAGATATCAAATCGGATATTGAAGAACGGGGTAGAATTTATATGCCCGGAGTTAATAATTTCGAAAAAATTGATGAAAAAAATAAAATATTGCTCGAAGAAAAAATTGCTTCCGAATTTACTCACGCACTTGAAGGAATTAAAAAATTGCCGGAAGGCTGCCGTTTAGGTGTTTACTCTGCTTATTTATACTATTTCAATTTGTTTAACAAAATTAAAGAAAGCAAGGTTGATATTTTATTGAAAAAAAGAGTAAGAGTTTCTAATGCGAGAAAATTAATGCTCTTAACAAAATCTATTATTGAAGTAAAGGTTTTAAAAACTTGTTGAAATTCTTAATTACATTTATGCTCTTTTCAAATTTAATTCTACCCTCTATTATACCCGGTATTGATACCGCAACCGTTTCTTATATTAGAAAAATATTTTACGAAGGAGTTGAAAACGAGGACAAAGCAAAAGAATTAAACAAAATTATTTCGAAAAACTACAAAGAAAATGTTATAAACAGTAATTACTTTCTACTGGGATATCTTGGTGCTTCCGAAACACTTTTAGCAAAACACTCGGGAAATCCGTTCACTAAAATAGACTATTTGCAATCGGGTTTAGCAAAAATTGCGTCTGCATTAGTTTTAGCTCCCAATTCATTAGAAATCAGATTCATGAGATTTTCCATTCTCCACCATCTTCCGTTTTTCTTGGGTTACGGAACAGAGAGGGAAGAAGACCAAAAAGTTATTTACGATTTATTGCTTAAAAAAAATTATTCCGAACTTTCTAAAAGTGTTCAGAAAGGAATTGTCGAATTTATGATAGAATCAGACAGACTTAATAAAAACCAAGTAGCTCAATTAAAATCACTTCATGCGGAATTAGCCAAACTATGAGCAGGTATCTGCTTATCAACATTTTAACTGTAATATTTCCGCTTTTACTCACATTCGAAAATAAAATTAAGTTTTACAAAAAGCTGCCCGCATTGCTGCTGTCAATTTTGATTGTGAGTTCGGCTTATATTATTTGGGATGAGATTGCAACAATTAGAGGGGACTGGGGATTTAACCCCGAATATCTAACCGGAATCTACTTTTTTAACTTGCCGTTAGAAGAAATTTTCTTTTTTATTACAGTGCCGTATAGCTGTGTTTTTATCCTCGAAACTGTAAATCTCTACATAAAAGAGCGGGAATTAAAATTTAACCGATTTCTATTTACAGGATTAGGAGTGATGTTAGCTATTGCCGCTGTTCCTTTCTATTCGCAATATTATACCTTTACCGTTATGCTATTTTCGGCGGCATTTCTAATATACACCTCGCTATTTTCGCCTAAAATATTACGATCTTCAAATTACTTTATCTCGCTCGGAATTACCTATATCCCCTTTCTCATTGTCAACTACTTTTTGACTGCTCCGCCCATTGTTTGGTACAGCGATGAAGCTATTTGGGGTGGGAGATTTATTACCATTCCCTATGAGGATTTCTTCTATTCTTTTTCAATGATTAGCTGGTGGTACTACTTTTATCTGTTGTTCAAAAAGAAGTTTGCTAAAACTTAGAGCCATTAGAGTAAAACTAAAAAATACCGGTCAAGAACTTATCCAGACCGGGTAAAGGGTGTCGAAACGCTGTAAAGGGTAAAGGGTAGCGAAACGCAGTAAAGGGTAAAGGGTAGCGAAACGCAGTAAAGGGTAAAGGG
>JACSRR010000208.1 GCA_014879635.1 Ignavibacteriaceae bacterium
TGGTAATGCCAGAAATGGATGGTTATACCCTATGTAAAAAGGTTAAGTCAAATCCCGATACTAATAGCATACCTGTTATGCTTTTAACCAATCTTTCAGACCCACACGATGTTATCAAAGGATTGCAGTCAGGTGCCGACAATTTTTTGACTAAGCCTTACAATAAAGATTTTCTGCTTTCCAGAATTAGATATGTAATTGTTAATTCTGAATTAAGGCAGCACACCCACTCTTCAAACATGGGAATGGAAATTGTTTTTGGCGGTAAAAAATACTTTATTAATTCTGATAGAATTCAAATTGTTGACCTTCTGTTATCAACTTATGAAAATGCTATTCAGAAAAACGGCGAACTTGCCGAAGCTAATCAACAATTATTAAGAATGCATCGTGAAGTTGCAAAGAAAAATAATGAACTTGAGAAATTAAACGCCGAAAAGAATAAATTTCTTAGTATGGCTGCTCATGACCTTAGAAATCCGATTGGTGCTATTCTCTCTTTCGGTCTTTTATTACTTGACGACACTTCTTCCAAACTTTCCGAAAATGAACTTGAATTTTTAAGAATTATCGTAAAATCGAGCGATTTTGTTCTTCAACTTCTTAATGAATTGCTTGATTTAGCAGTTATAGAGAGCGGCGAACTTTCTTTGAAGTTAATGGAAACAGATATTAAAATGTTGGTTCAAGGAAATGTTGCACTTAATAAAGTTTTAGCCGATAATAAAAATATCAGCCTTAGATTTAACTCCTCAATTGAAGGTTTAATAATTAATATTGACCCTGTAAAAATTGAACAAGTTCTCAATAATTTACTTTCAAATGCCATTAAATTTTCAATGCCCGGTAGCGAAATTGATGTTTATCTTGAAAGAGAAGGTTCAAATATTCTTTTGAGTGTTAAAGATACCGGACCGGGAATCCCCGAAGACGAAAGAGGAAAACTATTTGTCCCGTTTGAAAAATTAAGCGTAAAATCAACTGCAGGTGAAAAAAGTACCGGTTTAGGTTTGGTAATTGTGAAGAAAATAGTTGAAGCTCATAAAGGAAATATTTCAGTAGAGAGTGAAGAAGGAAAGGGCACTAAATTTATTTGTGAAATCCCTATTCAATAATTAAGTTGTAAATTTTTGCAAAGGGCTGTCTGAATTAAGGCAGCCTTTTTTGTTTTTATCAGTTTATGACCCCTCTTATGTTTTTTCATTGCAGGTAAAGCTATTACCCGTAGTCAGTTCACTTTTAACAAACAAGTTTAACGGAGAAGATTTTATTTAACTAAGAGAATTAACTTCCGGCTATGCGTTAAAGCATTGTTCATTATAGTTGCAAAATAAAAACCGGATATTTTGTCGCACCAGATTTTCGGTGACAAAAAAAATATGTGTTTCGGAGTTCGTTATCAACCCGGTCAGGTAGGGATTAAAGGGTTAAGAGAGCCGCAGTAGATAATTTTGTGGGGGAAAACCTGTGTGTTTTTACAAAAAGATAGTTGGTAGAAAATTAAAACCAAGAACCAAGAACCAAGAACAAAGAACCAAGAACAAAGAACCCTTTTACCTCTATGGTTAAATTATCTTTTGCCACCGAAAAATTTACTAAACCGGATATTTGAATTATTAAAGATTCAAACACCCGGTTCTATAAAATTAAATTATTTAAGATTGCTTCAATAAGATTACTTAGTTTTGTGTTTCATCCTCATACCTTGAAGATGCTTTTTTACTCGTGATATAGGTGTACATAGCGGGTACTACATAAAGCGATAACAAAGTAGAGAAAATAAGTCCGCCAATAACCGCAATACCCATCGAAACTCTGCTTCCCGCGCTTGCACCAAACCCAAGAGCAATAGGCAATGTACCGAGAATAGTTGAGAGCGATGTCATTAAGATTGGTCTAAACCTTAAAGAAGCAGCCGTAACAGCTGCGTCCATGTAATTTAACCCGGCTTCTTTCTTCTGGTTCGCAAATTCCACAATCAAAATACCGTTTTTCGTAACAAGCCCAATTAACATAATTTGCCCTATCTGACTAAAGATATTTAAAGTTTCACCAAAATACCAGAGGGAAAAGAGCGCCCCCATCATAGCCAAAGGAACTGTGAGCATTATAATCATCGGGTCACGAAAACTCTCAAACTGTGCCGCGAGAACCAAATACATCAAAACTAATGCAAACAAGAAAATAAAAATCAAACTTGAAGAGCTTTCTTCAAAATCTTTAGAAGGACCCGAAAGGGCAGTAGCAAAAGTATCATCTAATACTTCATCGGCAACTTTTCTCATAGCAGCAATACCGTCGCCTATTGTTTTACCCGGGGCTAAGCTAGCAGAGAAAGTAACTGAAACATATCTGTTATATCTATAAAGCTGAGGCGGACTACTATTTTCGGTAATTGAAACTAAATTATCTAATTGAACTAATTCATTTCTTGAACTTCGAACATAAATTGTTTTAAGATCAATAGGTTTAGAGCGGTCTTCTCTAATCATCTGCCCGATAATAAAATATTGTTTGCCGTCTCTAACAAAGTAACCTATTCTCTGACCGGAGAAACCAAGTTGTAAAGTAGTAGAAATATCAGCGACTGAAACTCCCAACTCATTAGCTTTTGATCTGTTAATTTCTACAACTAATTCCGGTTTGTTAAATTTCAAATTGGCATCAACAACAAGAAAAGTGGGGTCTTGGCGTGCTTTTTCAAAGAATTTTGGCATAATCTCTTTAATTTTATCGAGATTAGTAGCCTGCACCACAAATTGAACCGGTAATCCGCCTCTTCCCGAGCCTAAAGATTGTTCTTGAATTACAACAGTTCTTGCATCGTTTAACGACCTTACTTTCATACCAAGATCTAAACCTATTTCCTGTTGTGATCTAACTCTCTCTTGTGGGTCAACTAATACTAACCGGATAAACCCTGAGTTTACTGAACCTGCAGCTGAAAAACCCGGTGCGGTTACTGAAATGATAGCTTTGCTCTCGGGTGTGGTTTCTCTAACACGGTCAACAAGCATGTTCATATAGTTTTCCATAAATTCGAAAGAGGTACCTTCGGGAGCAGTAGCAACAACTCTTAAACCGCTTCTATCTTCGTAAGGAGCTAATTCTTGTTGAAGAGTTGACCCAAACAGATAAATAAAAAACATTGCGATTGCAAAAATCGGAAAAGAGAGCCACCTCATTTTCATAAATGAATTTAGAGAATTCACATAAAACGAGTTTAGTTTATCGAAGAAAACTTCAGTAATTTGGTAAAATTTGCCGTGTTTAGCGTCGGCTCTAAGTAGTCGAGAACAGAGCATCGGAGTTAAAGTTAGAGCAACAAAAGAGGAAATAATAACTGCCCCTGCTATAACAATACCAAATTCGGTGAATAATCTACCGGTTGTTCCCTGAAGAAAAATAATCGGTAGAAAAACGGTTGCAAGTGCAATGGTAGTTGAAATTACGGCAAAAAATATTTCTTTAGAACCAAGTAAGGCGGCTTCAACAGGCTCCATGCCGGCTTCAATTTTTTTATAAATATTTTCAAGAACAACAATAGCATCATCAACTACAAGTCCGATTGCGAGAACCAATCCTAAAAGTGTGAGTACATTAATGGAAAAACCTGCAATGTACATAATAAAGAAACTTCCGATTACCGAAATAGGTATTGCAATTACCGGAATAAAAGTGGATCTCCAATTTCTTAGGAACAGAAAAATGATTAGAAGAACCAGGATAAATGCAACTAAAATTGTTTCCTGTACTTCTTTAATTGAGGCAATAATAAACCGGGTAGAATCAAAACCTACTCCAAGTTCTAAATCTTCGGGTACTTCTCTTTCAAGAACGGCAAGCCTTTTGTAAAATTCTTCGGCAATTTGAACTTGATTTGCACCTTGTTGAGGAATTAATACCACACCTACCATTGGTACATTTCCCCGTTTCAAAATAGTTCTTTCATTCTGAGGAGCTAATTGAGCATGACCTATTTCTCTAAAACGAATTAATGAGCCGCCGGATTCTCTTATGATGAGATTGTTAAAATCTTCTTCTGTTTTTAGAAGTCCCACAGTTCTAACGGTTAATTCTGTTGATTCGCCCTCAATTCTACCTGTGGGGAGTTCGAGATTTTCTCTTGCAACCGCATTTCTGACATCAACGGGAGTTATCCCCATGGCTGCCATTTTTAGAGGGTCAAGGTATAATTTCATTGAATACCTTTTTTCACCCCAAATTTGAATCTGACTAACTCCGGGTATAGTTTGAAGTCTTTCTTTGAATAAGTTTCTTGCAACATCAGTTAATTCTAGAAGGTCTCTTTTTTCACTGTAAACATTAAGGAAAATAATAGGGAAAGCATCGGCATCAGCTTTCGAAACAACAGGAGGATCTGCATCAGGGGGAAGTTGCGAACGGGTTCTTGAAACCCTGTCTCTAACATCGTTTGCTGCATCTTCTAAATTAACTTCAATTTCAAATTCAACCGTGATAGAGCTTCTGCCGTCGGCACTGGTAGAAGTAATAGACCTGATACCGGCAATACCGTTAATAGATTCTTCTAAAGGTTCGGTAATTTGAGATTCAATAATATCAGCATTTGCACCAACATAAGAAGTAGAAACAGTAATAATTGGGGCATCAACATTGGGGTACTCTCTAACACCTAAATTAAAATATCCGATTACACCAAATAAAAGTATTGAAAGCGACATTACAATTGCGAGAACGGGTCGCCTTATACTAATTGAAGATAAACTCATAAAAGTATTCCCTTATAAAATTGAGCCAATTTTTACATCGATATTTGGTCTAAGTTGAATAATACCGGAAACAATTACCGTATCACCGGCATTTAATCCTGAATTAACCACTACAGAATTTTCTGTTCTAGTACCAATTTCAATTTTAACAGGTACGGCTTTATCACCTTTTTTAACATAAACTGAATGACCTTGAAAATCCGGTACTACACTTGTTGATGGAACAACCAATGCATCTTTCAAATTAGAGACACTTAAATCAACATCAACATAAGCTCCCGGTTTAAATAAAGCATTAGGATTATTAACATAGGCTCTAACTTTTACAGTTCTTGAAGAAACATCTATTTGAGGTTCAACGGCATAAACAACGCCTTCGGTAATACCGCCACCTCCGCTCAAACTCACTTTTACCCTGCTTCCGGAGTTAATTGTTGCAGAATACCTTTGAGGAATACTAAATTCAACTTTGAGCGGGTTCAAACTTTGGAAAATGGCAATTTTAGTGTTCGGATTTAAGTAGGCACCTTCGCTCACATATCTTAAGCCTGCAATACCGTCAAAAGGGGCTTTTATTTCGGTTTTATCAATTTGTGCTTTGATCAATTCAATTTCTGCTTCGGTTACTCTCAGTTCATTTAGAGAAACCTCGTAGTCTTCTTGAGAAACTCCCTGAGAATTCAACAGTTTGAACAATCTTCTTTCTTTATCTTCGGCAATATTTTTTCTGAACTCGGCTCTTTTTAATTGAGCTTGGAGATCGGCGTCGTTAATTTTAAGAATCAGTTCCCCTTTTTTTACAAAACCGCCTTCTTTAAAGAAGATACCTGTAACTCTTCCGGCAATTTCTGTGGCAAGTTCAACAGATTCATTTGGTCGTAGCGAGCCGTTCACTCTGATAAAATCGGAGAAAGGAACATAATTAACTACAATTGCATCAACAGTAACCGCACCCCCGCCTCTTGCGGCTGCCGGAGCAGCTATAACTTTATCATCTTTTAATAATCGTTGTACAATAAAAAAACCGGCTATTAATAGAATTACTGCCGTGATTGAGATTAATTTGATATTTTTTTTCAAGACCTTACCATAATTATTTAATGTTATAACATTTAAAATTTTGTTTTAAGTTCAATTCTTCCGTCTAAAATCTAAATGTTCTGATTATCCGTTATTTTACACGACTATCCTTAAGCAAAAGTTTTAGACGAGACAAATGCTTAATTTGTGCATTATAAAATTTAAATAGAAAATAAAATTATGGAAAAGAAGTTAGAATTTCAAAGGGCATTATTACTTTCTTTTTTAACCACCTTAATTATTGTATTAACGGTACTATTAACCTAATACAATAATAATAAATTCGCAATACTATTTATTAATAAAACGGTAATTGGAAATGATTAAATATCTGGGTAATTTTACAGGTCAAATTACGGCGCGTTCGTCTAGTGGCTTAGGACGCTGCCCTCTCAAGGCAGAGATCACGGGTTCGAATCCCGTACGCGCTACTAACACTTCTTCCTTTTCTAAAAACTCAATCCGGAAGCTTTTATGTTACAAATCAAAGATATAGTTAAGCAGTATAAAGATGTCACGGCGGTTAACGGAATTTCGTTTAATGTTGAGCCGGGTAAAATATTTGGTTTAATGGGTCCTAACGGTGCCGGTAAAACCACTACAATCAGAATGATCATGAATATTATTGAGCCTTCATCAGGTACAATTTTGTATAACGGTGAACCTGTTGCAGGTAACATCAAAAATATAGTAGGCTATCTCCCGGAAGAGAGGGGGTTATACAAAAAAAGCAAAGTTTCTGAGGTTATAGCTTACATGGGAGCTCTTAAAGGCGCAGATAAAAGAACTATAGAAAAGAGAACTGACGAATGGTTGAGTAAGCTTGAAATTACAGGTTATAAAAACAAAAAAATTGAAGAGTTATCAAAAGGTAACCAACAAAAAATTCAGTTCATTTGCTCTGTAATTCACGACCCCGAAATTTTAGTCTTCGACGAACCATTTAGTGGTTTTGACCCTATAAATCAGCAAAATGTGAAAGATATTATCATGGATTTTGTAAAACAGGGCAAAATTATTATTCTTTCTACTCATCAAATGGATCTTGCCGAAAAACTTTGTGAGTCAATTTTCCTT
>JACSRR010000190.1 GCA_014879635.1 Ignavibacteriaceae bacterium
AAAAACCAACTGCACCCTCTGCAACACCAAGTACAGCCCAAAACTCTGATATTTTATATTTCAGAGACAAAAACGAAACGGCTTCAATAATTGAAAAAACGGAAACGGCTCCTGCAAAATCTGAGCCCGAACCAGCTATTATTGAACGCAAAGTAGAAGGCCTGAAAATTGTCGGAAAAATAGATTTAGACAAAAAGCCTTCAATGCCTACTAAGGCCGACATCGAGAAACAACTCGAAGAGATGAAGATTCTTGACAAGCCAAAAGCTGAGAAGCCTGAGCCTGTAAAGCCACCCGTGGTAGAGCCACCTGCAAAAGTAGAAAAAAAAGCTCCTACTCAGCCACCTGTGCAAGTTGAAAAACCCACAGAAATTATAAAAGAGCCAGCACCAACACCTGTTGTTGAAAAACTAGTGGAAAAACCAACTGTTACTGAGCCAATTGTAGAAGTAGCCGAGCCTGTAAAAGTAGCATTACCTCCGGTTGTTGAATCGAAAGAGAAGCCTGCTCCTGTTGTGGCAGAAACTACCGAAAAACCTGCTGTTGAAGCGGTGAAAGAAGTAGTGAAAGAAACCAAGCAAGAGGTAAAAGAAGTGAAAGCGAATATTGCTACACCAAATCAGCCGAGAAAAGAGAATAACTTTAAACAGGAACAAAAGACTAGCAACAAAGAAGAAAAAGTTGTGAAACCTCAAGAGCCAACAGAAGAAGCCAAACCAGAAGAAATTGAGTTAATCAAAGCTACTGGTGAAAAACTTCAAGGCTTAAAAGTTCTTGGGAAAATACAATTACCGGTTGAGCGTGAATCGAACAACGATGGTAAGAAAAAACGGAAACGTAAGCGTGTAAAACGTACTGAAAAAGTAAGTGATTTCCCTCAGAATGGAGCAAAAACACCTGTAAAAGATGGTAACAATGCAAATCAGCCAAGAGGAGGAAACACACAAGGTGCAAATACAGCACCTGCTAACACAAACGCTGCACCAAAACCAGCCCCTGCTAATAAAACTCAACAGCAAGCCAAGCCTGCTGATGATAAAAATAAGCATAAAAAAGATAAAAACAAGAAAGAAGCAGTTACGGAAAGCGATGTAAAAGATAGCATCAAGCAAACCATGGCTCGTATGAATCAAACCCGTGGTGGGTCGGATTTTGGAGCAAAATACCGTAAAGAAAAACGTAACAAACGTGCCGAACAAGAAGAGAGACAACACTTACAAGAGCAAGAAGATAGTCAAATCTTAAAAGTTACGGAGTACATTTCGGCTGCCGAATTGGCTTCGATGATGGATGTTTCGGTAAACCAAGTTATCGGAAAATGTATGCAAATGGGGATGTTTATCTCTATCAATCAGCGTCTTGACGCTGAAGCTATTCAGATGATTGCTCTTGAGTTTGATTACGATGTTGAGTTTATTTCGGCTGAAGAAGAATTACTATCTGATTCGCTCGAAATTAAAGATGCTGAAGCCGACCTCAAATTTAGAGCCCCTATCGTTACGATTATGGGACACGTTGACCACGGTAAAACTTCCTTACTCGACTATATTCGTCGTACAAAAGTAGCCGCTGGCGAGGCCGGGGGTATCACCCAGCACATTGGTGCTTACTCGGTAAAAATGAAAGAAGGCGAAAATAAAGGAAAAATGATTACTTTCCTTGATACGCCTGGTCACGAAGCATTTACAGCCATGCGTGCTCGTGGAGCAAAAATTACGGATATTGCCGTAGTTGTTGTTGCGGCTGACGATAGCGTAATGCCACAAACACGTGAGGCCATTAACCACGCACAAAATGCGGGTGTACCTATTGTGTTTGCTATCAATAAAATTGATAAACCGGGAGCAAATCCTCAGAAAATTCGTGAAGATTTATCACAAGAAAACATATTAGTAGAAAGCTGGGGCGGTAAGTTCCAAGAACAAGAGGTTTCGGCCAAAAAAGGTATCGGTATCGAAGATTTATTAGATAAAGTAATTCTTGAAGCCGAAATGCTCGAACTAAAAGCCAATCCGAATCGCCGAGCTGATGGTTCAATTATTGAAGCAGCTCTTGATAAAGGTCGTGGCTATGTAGCTACTGTTTTGGTACAAAACGGTACGCTTAAAGTAGGCGATATTGTATTGGCAGGCCAATATTATGGCCGTGTACGTGCCATGGTTGATGATATGGGCAACCGTATTAAAGAAGCAGGCCCTTCAACTCCTGTTCAGATTTTAGGTTTGCCAGGTGCTCCTCAAGCCGGTGATAAGTTCAACGTAATGGAAACCGACAGAGAAGCCCGTGAAATTGCTAACAAACGTGAGCAAATCAATAGAGAACAAAGTATTCGTGCGAAAAAACACATTACGCTTGATGAAATTGGTCGTCGTAAAGCAATTGGCTCGTTCCAAGAATTGAATGTAATTGTGAAAGGTGACGTGGATGGCTCAGTTGAGGCACTTTCTGACTCATTACTGAAACTTTCTACGGATGAAATTCAAGTACGAATCATTCACAAAGGTGTTGGGCAGATTTCAGAATCCGATATTCTACTTGCCTCAGCAGCCGATGCTATCTTGATAGGCTTCCAGGTGCGTCCGTCAATGAATGCACGTAAACTGGCCGAACAAGAAGAAATCGAAGTTCGCTTATATTCAGTTATTTACGATGCTATCAATGAGCTTAAAGCTGCCCTTGAGGGTATGTTAGCACCGAAAGAAGAAGAAGTAATTGTAGGTAATGTTGAAATCCGTGAAACCTTCAAAATTAGTAAAGTAGGTACAATTGCCGGCTGTTATGTACTCGATGGCTACGTGAAACGTAACAACAAAGTGCGTATTATTCGGGATGGTATCGTAACTTATGAAGGCGAAATTCAGGCTCTAAAACGCTACAAAGACGATGTAAGCGAAGTAAAAGCTGGCTACGAATGTGGTTTGAGTATCAAAAACTTCAATGATATTCAGGTTGGCGACATCGTAGAATCATTCGAAATTCGTGAAATAAAACGTAAATTGTAAACTACGTTTTTATCCAGATAAATAACTACAAAAAAGCACCGTTTCGAGCGGTGCTTTTTTTGTTTATAAGAGTTAAATGTTCCCTCTTCCTACGCCGAATTGCGGCTGGCATTGATGTTACCAAATAACGAACGTGTTACCATTTTCTCAAATGTATTTCGGTCAGCTTCGTTGCTGGCATCTTCCAACCGTTGTAGTGCATATTGTTGAATAGCTAACAAAGGCAGTACGATTGCCTCACGGTACTTAACCGACAATCGGCTGATAAGTTCTGTTTCCATCAATTCGTCTTGTTTCGATACCAAAAGCATATTATTTACACTGCGTTCGTATTCGGTATGCAAAATATTCCAAAACTCACCGTATTCCTTATCTTGCCTCATATACGATGTAAGGTCAAAATACGATTTCTGTAAGGCCATCATGCTATTTTGCATCAATGTTTTGAAATACAGTGAATTTTCGTAAAGTGCCTGCAAATCGGCCAATTTTCCTTCTTCAATTTTCTTGGAAAGAGCATACCCAAAACCATAAAAACCCGGTACGTTTTGCTTGAGCTGGCTCCATGCTCCTACAAACGGTATGGCACGCAAATCGCTCAATTTAAGTTTGGCATCGGCCGTACGCTTACTTGGACGAGAGCCAATTTTTGTTTTTCCATAAAATTTCAACGGACTTTTATGTTCAAGATACGATACAAATTTCGGATGATTTTTCAGTTCAAGGTATTTTTCGCCTCCTGTTTCAGCTAATTCTTCTATTATTTTTTTCTCTTTTTTGTTCAATAACGACTTCGAGTCAGTAAAAACATCATTAATAATACCAGCCGATAATAACTGTTCAAAATTAAAAATTGCCTGTTTCAACGAGCCATACATAGATGAAATCGTTTGCCCTTGAATAGTTATTTGAATTTCGTTATTGGCAATCGAAGGTCCTTGTGAGGCATAAAACTGATGTGTTTTGCCACCTCCACGAGCTGGTGGCCCTCCACGACCATCAAAAAACACTACATTTATATCGTTTATCTTCGATACATCACTTAGGTTTTCTTTGGCTTTATAAATTTCCCAATTGGCTTTAATATAGCCGCCATCCTTTGTCCCGTCAGAAAAACCCAACATAATGGTTTGGTAGCGATTCCGACGTTTTAAATGCTGCTGATAATGTGGCAAATTATACAACTGAAACATGGTTTTTGGTGCAGCATCAAGCCCTTCAATCGTTTCAAATAAAGGAACAATATCAATTGTCTTTTGCTCAGGTGTGAAGCCACAAAAACGGAATAATGCCATTACTTCAAGCACCGATGCTGCCGAAGTGGAGTTTGAAATAATATACCGATGACACGCCTTAATTCCATTTTTTTTCTGAATTTCGGCAATGGCTTTTACAGTTAAAAATGTATCTTTAACAAGTGCATCTTCAAAAACTGTTTCATCCACAGCAATTTGAGCAGTAGTTAAGAAATCAATTTTCTTTTCCAACGACCAATCGGCATACGAAATCGGTTCATCTGGAAGATACTTTTTCACCACATCGCACATCACTTTTTCGTGGATACTGCTATCCTGACGAATATCAAGGCTCGCAAAGTGCATTCCGAAGAGTTTTACTCGATGAATAAAACGGTCAAGTTCGTCAATAAACATCGAATTATGCTGTGTTACCATTTTGTGGCGAACTTCTAAGAGCGATGCCAATAACTCATCAGCCGTTAGGTCATCGTTCAAGCCAAACATATTGGTATAAATACGGTTATTGATGGCATCAAGCAACGGAATAACGCCCTTGAATGTAAACCGACGACGTACATCTTTGAAATGATTATAATAACACTTCAAAATGTTTGTTCGTAACTCTTGAGCCACTCTTTTGGTAATTTCAGATGTAACATACGGATTGCCGTCACGGTCGCCGCCCGGCCAAAAGCCCAATTCGATGATAGGTTTAAATTCTTCTTCTTCATCCAAAAACTCGTTGTAGATGCGTTCGTGAATATCTGCCAACGCATGATAATACACATGGCGAAGAAAAAATATGATACTTTGAGCCTCCTGTACAGGCGTAGGCGGCGTATCGTTTATAAAAGGCGTTTTGCCAAGCTGCTGGAGCAACTCATCAATTTTGTTGATATCGTTGTGCTTGATACACTCTTCGAGGTCTTGAATAATTCGCAATACGCTATTCGGATAAAACTGAGTAGGGTGAGCCGTAAATACAACTCGTACCTTAAAATTTCTCAATTTTTCTTTTACAGCTTCGAGTTTATCTTCTTGTTTGGCAAGCGATAAAATGGCATTCAAAGTACCCAACGTATTGTTTACGTTTAATTTTTCAAAAGCAGCATCTTCTACACTATCAAAAAGTACAACCTGCCGCTCGATATAGGTAATGAATCGAAAAAGTAAATCAATTAGTTTCAAATAATTTTTATTTTTCTCAGTCGAGATTAATACTTGGCTCTGAAGCATCTGTAACTACAAATTTAATTGCAGTTCCATTCACACTCAGAAGCGATGTTTTAGCCGCAGGTTTTTCAGTATATAGCCAAAATCAACTTTCTGAATATTTGGAATTAACATTCTTTGCTTATGACGAGAATTTTAATCTTTTGTTTGAATCAAATTCCCTCTTTGATTCGCATTTACAAGGAGAAAAAGAATCTATTCCTTACATACACAACTCATCTTTGCAGATCTACCCTTCAGAAGTTAAGTATATTGCAGTGAACATAAAACGAAATCAAGGCAACGAAGAGTTAAATCTTTATAATATGAGGTTGGTTTTTATTGACCCGGATAAATCTACTACAGTTAAACCGGGTCAAATTCAGGAAGGAACAGAAGATTTTCCGAAACCTCCTGTTATGTCAAGAACCGAATGGGGCTCACCGATTGGTCAAAGTACAAATTGTGGTAACCCCCCTTCTACAACAAATGTAACCCATTTAATTGTTCACCACACAACCGACGCTAACACAAACTCAAATTGGCCCGCTGTAGTTAGAGCAATCTATCAATATCACACTGTTTCTAACGGTTGGTGCGATATCGGATATAATTATCTAATCGACCCGAATGGTGTTATTTACGAAGGTAGAGGCGGTGGGGATAATGTAACGGGTGCACACTTCTGCGGCTATAACGGCGGCACCATGGGAGTTTCGATGATAGGTACATACACGAGTGTAACTCCAACTCAGTCAGCGCTATTGAGCCTCGCTAGAATATTAGCTTGGAAAGCAGATCAAAGAAATTTAGACCCGCTCGGTATTGCTTTTCACCAAAGCTCCGGTAGAACTATTCATAGAATTAGCGGACATAGAGACGGTTGTGCAACAGAGTGCCCCGGAGGTGCAATGTATTCTATTCTCCCTACTGTCAGAAATAATGTTTTAGCACTACTTCAAAATACTCCTCCTACTGTAACTTTAACAAATCCGGTAAACAACACCGAAAATTTTAAGGTTTTTAAACCTGTAAAAATTTCTTTTTCTACTTTGATGGATACAGCATCAGTCAGGAGTGCTATCTCATTTTCTCCCCCTGCACAATTTACTTTAAAATGGGTTACTCAATTTGACCTTGAAGTTAAACCTGCTCCCCTTTGGCAATTTTCTACTTCTTACACTTTCAAAATTGATACTACGGCAGTAAACTTCTTCGGTGCTAAAATTGACGGTGACGGAAACGGTGTTCCGGGTGATCCGTATTTTCTTACTTTTTCAACCTCTGCTCCCGATAACACTCCTCCGCAAATTGTTAAATATTACCCGCAGGGAAGTAATGTTAATAATTTCGCAGAATTTATGATTGTTTTTGATGAGGAAATCCAAAATATTGAAGGTAACATTGTTTTAGAAGAATCCAACGGTACGCCTGTTGCATTAACATCAATTGTAAATTCAGAATCTTCTGACCGCGGAATACTCACTTTCAAATCTTCGGCTCTATTAAAAATAAACACCGGTTATAATTTGACTTTAAAAGGTGCAATTCAAGACAGACTCGGAAATCAAATCGGATCCGACTTAGTATCAAGTTTTACCACAATACCTGTTGCGGTTACAGACGGTACATTTATCGATAGATTTGAATCAATATCCGGTTGGGTGCAGCCTAAAATAAGCCCTTTCAGTTCAGGAATTGACACACTTGGCACATCATTTGAAATTAGTGCAATAAGAAGAAAAGGCGGACAAACTTCCGGCAGGTTAATTTATAAATTTGCAGCCGGTAACGGAATTATCCATGTAGAAAATAATCCCGGAATAAACATTGCAGAATCAGCTACAAGTATCGGTATTTGGATTTTCGGTAGCCTTTCATTTAATAACATTTACCTCAATTTTAACGGAGCATTTGAGAATAAAATTTTTATTTGCGAAGATAATTTTTATGGTTGGAGATTTTATTCTTATCCTGTAAACAACTCAGGGTCTCAACATCAATTATTCACGGGTTTGATTATTGAGCAAAAACCGGGCTCCGATATATCAGGTAATCTCTACTTTGATAACTTACAAATAAACGGAGTTCCGTTGGGTATAGATGATTTTAGTGTTCAGCCTACTGAATTAACTCTTTACCGGAATTACCCAAATCCGTTTAATCCTTCAACCGGGATTACATTTTATTTAGACAAGAGTGATTTTGTCAATCTTGATGTTTACGATATTACCGGTAATCTGATTGAATCATTGATTTCTTCTCCAATGGAAAGCGGTTTTCATAAAGTCAATTATGACGCGAGAAATTTGAGTTCAGGCGTTTATTTTTATGTTTTAAGAAGTGCGGGAAAAACATTGACCGGCAAAATGCTTCTTCTAAAGTAATTTTAGTCAAAAAAAAAGGAGAAACCGTACAGTTTCTCCTTTTTAATTTTAAATACTAAGTTTATTGTTTTTTTATTAGTTGAGATAAATTTACAACAATATGACCTGTTTCTTCTAAAACCGGGTCATCAATTTGAATACTCTCTTTGGCTACTTCCCCTTTTTCATCAAGCACAAGAGTGCCTGAACGAATTCTCTCAGATTTTCTTCTCTCTTCTTCAGCTTTTAACTCTTCCGATTCTAATTTTCTTTTATCGTAATTGAGAGAAAACTCTTTTTTCTTCCTCATTTCTTTTGCTCTCTCAATATCTTCAAAATAATACCCTAATTCTATATTTTTATCGCGTCTTTGTATATGTTTGGTTTTTAGTGACTCAATTAGAGGTTTAAGATCACTCACAATTTTGAAATTTGAACTGCGAATTTTATCCCAAGGAAGAGCGGTTTTGTAGGCGCTTTCACCAAATTCTGAACGGTCGTAAATAGACGGAAACTCAATATCGGGAGTTACGCCGTCTTTCTGAGTACTTGAACCGTCAACCCTGTAATATTTTGCAATTGTTAGGGTTAATTGACCAAGTTTATCATCTGTGTTTCTTGCAAATCTGTTTAAATCAACCAAATTTTGTACAGTGCCTTTTCCGTAAGTTCTCTCGCCTACTACAACACCTCTGCCATAATCTTGAATAGCACCGCTAAAAATTTCGCTAGCAGAAGCACTTTGTGCATTTACTAAAACTGCAAGTGGACCTGAATAATACACTTTTGGGTCATTATCTTCATTAACTTCTATATTCCCGTCTGAATTTCTTACTTGAACAACGGGTCCTTTTTCAATAAACAAACCGGTTAAATCAACCGCTTCAATTAGCGAACCTCCGCCGTTACTTCTGAGGTCAACAATTAGAGCATCAATGTTCTCTTTATTCAATTCTTCAATAAGTCTTTTAACATCTTTTGTGGTACTTTTATACTCGGGATCACCCTTGCGTTTTCCTTCAAAATCCAAATAGAAAGTAGGAAGCGAAATCACCCCGACTTTATATTTTTTACCGTCTTCTTCAATTTCGATAACTTTCTTCTTTGCAGATTGTTCTTCGAACTTAATTTTATCTCTTTCGATTCTAATTTCAGTAGATACTGCATTATTACCGTCTTTTTTGGGAAGCACAAATAATCTAACAATAGTACCCTTTGGACCTCTGATTAATTGAACAACTTCATCAACCCTCCAACCAAAAACATCTACAACGGTACCGGTATCACCTTGTGCAACGGCAACAATTCTATCGCCTGCTTGTAATTGACCCCCCATTTGTGCGGGTCCACCTGTAACTAAAGAAACTACCGTAGTATAATCATTTTCGGTTGTTAAAGTAGCACCTATTCCCTCTAACGAAAGCGACATATTAATATTAAAGTTATCGCTGTTTCTCGGGTTAAAGTAATTAGTATGCGGATCGATTGACTGTGTGTAAGCATTCATAAAAAGTTGAAACACATCATCGTCATTATAACGAAGAATTATTTTGTGAAAGTTTGTATAACGGTTTTTGATAGTTTCATTTATTTCGGGGAATTCTTTTCCGCCAAGTTTTAAACTCAATGTTTCGAATTTGAGTTTTTTATACCAAATCCCGTCAAGTTCTTTTTGATTTTCAGACCATTCCGAATTTTTTCTATCGGGATTGTAAAATTCGTCCTTACTGAAATCAAATTCATTTTCTAAAATTTGAACAGCTTTAGCAATTCTTTCATTAACCCTTCTACGGTAAACATTAAACATATCAAAGACAGGTTCTAAATTTCCCGATGTTACAATTTGGTCTAATACAAAGCGGTATTTTTCAAACCCCGCAATATCTTCTTTTGTAAAATACAACTTAGAATGATCTAAATAACTAATCATTTCATCAAAAATAAATGAAGACATCTCATCATTTAACTGGGGTTCACTGTAATGATACCTCATCATATACATAGTTGCAAGTTGAGTTACATTTGTGTGTCTTTCAGAATGTTTAATAACGGCATTTGTGTCAATTACTGCAGGTTGTGCAATAATTCCGTTGTTAAACGAAGTTACGATTAAAAATGTTAATATTACAGATAAAATTGTTTTAGCCATTTCTCCGCCGGTAATTTTATTTTTGGTATGGTTTTTGCTAATAAATGAAAGAAAATTCTTATTATTGAAATTAATTAAATTTTTTGATTATAAATAGGCATTTTTCTATCTTACTTAAGTAATCTTTCATTTGTTTCCTCATTAATGAGAAAAAAAATGAAAGAGGTTTCCAATTATGAGAAATTTAATGCAGG
The DNA here is from genome assembly GCA_014879635.1 of Ignavibacteriaceae bacterium. Classification (GTDB taxonomy): domain Bacteria; phylum Bacteroidota; class Ignavibacteria; order Ignavibacteriales; family Ignavibacteriaceae; genus BA9. The sequence continues at coordinate 10,162 of JACSRR010000190.1, forward strand.
TAATTTATTGTGAACATATTAGATGAACAAATAAACTTAAAAAAAGATTTCCCTCCGCATACTTTTGAAGAGTGGAAATTAGTTGTTGAATCAGACCTTAAAGGGGCTGATTTTAACAAAAAACTAATTACAAAAACTTATGAAGAGATAAATTTAAATCCTCTTTATACCGAAAAAGACCTCCCGTCAGACGATTTTCTTAATGTTCTGCCGGGTGATGTTACAACATTACGCGGGTCTGGAATTACGGCAAATTCGGTAATGGGTTGGTTAGTTTCTCAAGAAATTCACGAACCGTTAAGTGAAGATTTTAATTCTAAATTATTACACGCTCTACAGAACGGTCAAAATGCAATTTCATTAGTTTTGGATGAAACTTCAAAAGCAGGGCTTGACGCAGATTACGGTAAAGTTGGTCAAACAGGGCGAGACGGTGTTTCAATTTCTGGTCTAAATTCTCTTAAAAGAGCCCTCAAAGGAGTTAATTTAGAAGAATTTCCGCTTTTTGTTGATTGCGGAGCCTCTTCCCTGCCGTTTATATCAATTTTGCACACTTATCTTAAAACATCGGAAAACGAAAATGAATTTATTGTTGGCTCGGTTGAGGCTGACCCTATCGGGTTTTTAGCTTTAAACGGGTTTTTGCCTCTTGATATAGATAAAGCTTACGAACACCTTGCAATAACCACCAAATTTGCCAATAAATATTATCCCGGATTAAAGACTACCGGTGTAAACACATTAAATTATGTTAATTCAGGTGCAACAGCTGTTCAAGAATTAGCATTTGCTTTAGCAATAACCGTTGAGTACATTCAAAATCTATCAAATAAAGGTTTACTCCCCGAAGATACCCTTAGCAGTATTAGATATACCATGGGAACCGGTATCAATTTTTTTATGGAAATTTCTAAATACAGAGCCTTCAGAGTTCTCTTTTCGAAATTAAATGAGTCTTACGATTTATTAGATAAGAACATCAAGCCTATGATCCATTCAGTAAATTCAACTCTCCCCTATAGCAAAAGGGATCACCACACTAATATTCTTAGAGGTACCACGCAAGCTTTTGCTGCAGTTGTGGGCGGTGTTGATAGCTTGTATGTTACCCCCTTTGATTATGTGATAGGAAATAATAGCGAGCTTGCAAATAGAATTGCGAGAAACACTCAAACAGTATTACTTTCTGAATCTCACCTGAACCAAGTAATTGACCCTGCCGGCGGTTCTTATTATGTTGAAAATTTAACGGCAGAAATTGCAAAAAAATCTTGGGATCTGTTTTTAGAAATTGAAGATAAAGGCGGATTCACTGAATGTTTGAAATCAGGTTTTATACAGGATTCAATTGAGAGTGTCTTAAAAAACAGAATAAAAGATATAAGCACCCGCAAAAATCAGGTTGTTGGCGTAAATTTCTACGCTAATGCTAAAGAAGCTGAACCTGTAAAAGAACAAGTTGATTACGAAGCTGTATATCAAAATAGAGCCGGTTACCTACAAAAATTGAGAGTATCAGGTTCTTCCGAAAAACATTCCGAAATAATAGAAATACTTAATCATTTGGATCTTTCCAACCCTGATTTATTCGATAAATTCGCAGATTTATTGGAAAAAGGGGTTACCTACGGAGAAATTTTCAGCGCTTCAAGAGGTAGTTTAAAAGAACAAATTAATATTAAACCGGTTATTCCTTTCAGACCTGCAGTAATTTTTGAAGAGCTTATGTTAAAATCAAAATCTTATGAAGCTAAAGCAGGTAAAAAGCCCGGAATATGCTTGATGAATTTTGGCGGTATAAAACAATTTAAAGCCAGAGCTGATTTTTCTAAGGGGTTTTTTGAGCCCGCAGGATTTGAAGTTACTTATAACCAAGGGTTTAGCGATACACCTTCGGTCGTAAAAGCAGCTTTAGATACAGATGCCGAAATATTTGTAATTTGTTCAACAGATGATACATATCCCGAAATTGTACCTGCGGTTTTTGAATTGCTAAATGATGCAAAAATTAGCAAACCGGTAATTTTAGCCGGTTTCCCGAAAGAGCAAATTGAGGCTCATAAAAAGTCCGGAATCTTCGAATTTATTTTCCTTGGTGCAAATTTACCGGAGATAGCTAATAAACTTTACGATTATTTAGGAGTCAATTAAGATGAAAAGACCCGACTTTAAAAAAATAAATCCCATAGATATTAAACCGGCTCTTAATTATGATGAATGGAAAAGTGAATTTGAAGCAACTGCCGGAATTAACTTTGATGATTATGTTTGGAAAACTATGGAGCAAATTGAAGTTAAAGCGCTCTACAGAAAAGATGACATTAAAGATTTTGAGCATACCGGCTACCTTGCCGGAATACCCCCATTTTTAAGAGGTCCTTATGCAACAATGTATGTTCAAAGACCTTGGACAGTTCGTCAATACGCAGGATTTTCGACTGCCGAAGAAAGTAACGCATTTTACAGAAGAAACCTTGCCGCCGGTCAAATGGGGCTTTCAGTTGCCTTCGATTTAGCAACTCACCGCGGATATGACTCAGATCATCAAAGAGTGCTCGGTGATGTTGGTAAAGCCGGCGTGGCTATAGATTCAATCGAAGATATGAAAATTCTTTTTGATTCTATTCCGTTGGATAAAATGTCAGTTTCTATGACTATGAACGGTGCCGTTCTTCCCGTACTTGCTTTTTATATTGTGGCAGCCGAAGAGCAAGGCGTAAAACAAGAATTACTGAGTGGAACTATTCAAAACGACATTCTCAAAGAGTATATGGTAAGAAATACTTATATTTACCCGCCTGAACCCTCAATGAGAATTATTGCAGATATTTTTGAATACACTTCTCAGAAAATGCCCAAATTTAACAGCATTTCAATAAGCGGATACCACATGCAAGAAGCAGGGGCTACCGCAGATTTAGAAATGGCTTATACTCTAGCCGATGGTTTAGAGTATGTTAGAACCGGAATTAAAGCCGGCATGGATATTGATGTTTTTGCCCCCAGATTATCCTTTTTCTGGGCTCAGGGTATGAATTATTTTATGGAAATTGCTAAAATGAGAGCTGCCCGTCTTATTTGGGCAAAATTAATAAAAGGTTTTAATCCTAAAAATCCTAAATCGATGTCTCTCAGAACTCATTCGCAAACATCTGGTTGGAGTCTCACCGAACAAGATCCTTATAACAATGTTGTAAGAACTTGTATTGAGGCATTAGCTGCTGCTTTAGGGCATACTCAATCTCTACACACAAATTCACTTGATGAAGCAATTGCTCTTCCAACCGATTTTTCGGCAAGAATAGCAAGAAACACACAGTTATTTTTACAAGATGAAACCGGTATTACAAGAGTTATAGACCCATGGGGTGGTTCTTATTATGTTGAATCACTCACTGATAGTTTACTTAAGAGGGGTTGGCAACATATCCTTGAGGTTGAATCTTATGGCGGTATGACAAAAGCTATTGAGGCAGGTATTCCCAAAATGAGAATTGAAGAAGCCGCCGCAAGAAGACAAGCAAAAATTGATTCGGGCGCTGAAACAATTGTTGGGGTAAATAGATTCAGGTTAGAAAAAGAAGAACCGATTGAAATTCTTGAAGTTGATAATACTGCCGTTAGATTATCACAAATTAAGAGATTACAAGAAGTTAAGAAAAATAGAAACGATGAAGATGTTCAGGCAGCATTAGAATCAATTACTAAAGCAATTGAAACAGGTAACGGTAACCTGCTTGAACTTGCTGTTAACGCTGCAAGAGTGAGGGCTACTCTTGGCGAAATCTCATTTGCAATTGAAAAAGTTACCGGTAGGTATCAGGCTCACAACAAAACTATTTCGGGAGTTTATTCACAAGAATACAAAGCTTCAGGAGATGACCCTGTTGTCAAAGTTAGAGATCTTACTAATCAATTCGCCGAAAAAGCGGGAAGACGACCGAGAATTCTGATTGCAAAAATGGGACAAGACGGGCATGATAGAGGTGCTAAAGTTGTTGCTACTGCTTACGCTGATATGGGATTTGATGTTGATGTTGGTCCCCTATTCCAAACACCCGCTGAAACTGCTAAACAGGCTGTTGAGAACGATGTTCATTGTGTCGGTATGAGTTCTTTAGCAGCAGGTCATAAAACCTTGCTCCCGCAATTAATTGAAGAGTTAAAAAACTTAGGCAGAGAAGATATTATTGTTATAGCAGGCGGAGTTATTCCTCATCAAGATTATGAATTTTTGTTTAATGCAGGTGCATTCGCAATTTTTGGTCCCGGTACTAAAATTCCCGAAGCTGCAATTCAAATAATTGATGAGATTTCTCATAGATTTAGCGAATAGTACAGGGCATCTTTAATTGTCTGCTAAAAAAGATTCAAAAAGCAAATTAAATTCGAGTAAAAAGCCGGATTGGGCTCCCGAAAGAGATAATCCGGCTTTTGCCGTAAAGATTGTTGACGGAGTAAATAAATTAGATACAACTAATAAAAAAGTCTTTAAAAAGAGGGAATACTCAATTGAAGAATTAGTTACCGGAATTCTTGCAAACAATAGAACCCTCCTCTCTAAAGCAATAACTTTTGTAGAAAGTAACTCTCTCCTTCACAGAGAAAAAGCCGATGTAATTCTTGACAAGATAATGCCTTATACAGGTAAATCAATCAGGTTGGGGATTTCGGGAATACCCGGAGCGGGAAAGAGTACTCTAATAGAAGCAGTAGGATTGTATCTTATTAAAAAAGGTTACAAAGTTGCCGTTCTTACAGTTGACCCTTCTAGCTCTATTTCAAAAGGGAGTATTTTAGGTGATAAAACAAGAATGGAAGAGCTTTCAAAAGAAAATAACGCTTTTATCAGACCCTCCCCCTCCGGAGGAAGTCTCGGCGGAGTTACTAAAAAAACCCGGGAAACGATGTTGATCTGTGAAGCAGCCGGCTTTGATTACATAATTGTGGAAACCGTTGGCGTAGGGCAATCTGAAATTACCGTTAGATCAATGGTTGACTTTTTTGCTTTAGTTCTTATTCCCGGCGGAGGTGACGAATTACAGGGTATTAAGAAAGGAATAGTCGAAATTTGCGATGCCGTTTTAATTAATAAAGCTGACGGAAATTTGAAGCAAAAAGCTCTGATGAGTGCAGGTCAATATAGAAATTCTCTTCACTTTTTACAGCCATATACTACCGGTTGGGAAGTTCCGGTTTTAACTGTTTCTGCGTTGGAAAATGACGGGATTGAAGAGTTTTTGGAAATGGTGGCTAACTTCTACGATAAATTTCAGAAATCAGGCTTTATTGAAAAAAGTAGAAAAAAACAAAATATAGAATGGCTTGATAACCTGATTTTAGAACTTCTTTTAGATATCTTCCATCAAAATGAAAGAATTAAACTTCAGATGCAATCACTAAGAACCGGTATTGAATCGGGGAAAATGCTACCTAACAAAGCGTTAAAAATTATCAAGGAAATTCTTACAAGTTAGCTTTTGCTTTTTGAGTTCAAAGCTACGCCGATACCTGCACCGGGATACCAATGATTGAGCGGTTCCTCCTTAAAGAACACAAAGTCCCTTTCAGTTTCTAAAGCAAAATTAGCTAATTTATCTGTTACATGTGCATTATCACCTAAGATTAGTGCATTTTCAGCGAGTTTATCTTTAATTGTTTGATATTCTAATGCTTCGTATTCTGCAGAGTGGTCACTATCATTTATAAAAAAGTCTATTTTCTTTTCAAACTTTTTAAGCGACTCAACAGAATCACCATAAAGAATTTCACCATATTTACTATAATCATCTTTTAATAGATAACCCAATCTTGTATCAAGCTCCGTTCCGTAATAATAACCGGGAAAACCTTCTTCCGTATTTTTTCTCAAAGCCGAAGTTAATATACAAGACCCTAACCCTTTATCCACTCCGGTTTCAATTAGAACTTTTGGCTTAAAGCTCCTCACTAATGCATACCAACCTATCCTCCTACCATACATCATCTCAATATCTGCAATATATTTCATTTCGCTCGTTTTTACATTCTCACGAACATGAGTTTTGAGACTTTCGTCTTGTTCTAATTCAGAAATATAACCTTTAACTTTTGCTATCGATTCACCCGTGATATTGGCAACATATAACGCAAGATAGAGTTTGTTTTTAGGTGTAAGTTCATAACTGAAATTAGACAACTCTTTTGATTTGAAAAGCCAAACGATAAAAAGTCGTAAAGGTTTGCTGAAATAGGTGAAAAAACCGAATCTCAACCGGTAAAGAATAAGTAAAAATCTCCCTAAGAGAGGAATTTTTAATAAATTTTGTTTAAAGCTCATGAAATATTTATCTACTAATAATTAATTTGTTCAAGAATGATAAGGATGATATTTGAATAAAGTTATAAACTAAATGGTTAATAAAGATAAAACGAATAGTAAAATTAAAACCGCAGCTTTTGAAGAGCAACCCGATTTCTGTGCGGGAAATTTCTCCGGATACTTCTCTCGTAACTCTTTTTCAACTCTTTCAACCTCTCTTTTTGCCGCTAAAAGGTTGGCACCGGTTTGTTCTCTTACAATTTTTACCGCTTCAAGTTTTCTTCCGTTTGTTAAGGCGTCATAAATTTTAGCTAAATGTTCTTCTGGAATATGCATAAGAGAAAATTTCCTTTAAATTTGTTAGACTATTTCGTTCAAAAGTTCTTGTCTGGGTTGAGCAATAACAACCTTGTTTACGAGCATCCCTTTTTCTTCGATTACATACGCACCGGCATCTAAAGCAGCTTGAACAGCTGCAACTTCGCCTGTAAATGTACAATAAGCTTTTCCGCCTAAAGCCATTGCTAACCTAACATGTATTAATTTAATATTAGCTGCCTTAACTGCAGCATCTGCACCTTCAATAAGTGAAGCAACAGAAAATGATTCTAAAATACCCAATGCTTGAAGTAAATCTACATTATTATGACCGGCAATAGCAGGAAAAATGGACTGATGAACATTAGGAATTACAAATTGGTCTATTACACCAAATGATGTTCTTTCCGAAGCAGTTTCAATTGCCATTCTTACAGCGGCAACATCTCCGCCTATAATTGTCATATATTTACCGGAGCAAATTGTTCTTGACAATACCACTTCAACATCCGATGTTTTTAGCATAATATCCGTTGCTTCCATACCCGATGCAATACTACCGGTTTCTAAAAGTCCTAATGAATTCTTTTTAATCATTTTAAGTCCGTTTTATTTCCTTACTATTCTTATAAAATTTTCAGTCACATCAGAAATTATTCCGTCAATAGAGGCGTGCTGATTTGTACCTAATTTGTCTTTTGGAGCAACAGCAACCACATCCCCCTTTTTAACAAATTGTGTAGCTTTGACTACCGGTTCTGATTTTTCTCCGGCATTTTGTTTTAACATAATTTTAACCGAAGCAGGTTCATAATTAAATTCTTTGTAGGGAGTGTGAGCATCATAATCTAAAACTTTCAATTTTCTCATTAATTGTTTCAGAGGCACTTTTCTACCTTTTTTCATCGGGTGAACTTTAACTTCTTTTGTTTGAACATATTTGATGCCTTCGGCTCTCATTTCAACTTTAGCTTTATCGCATGCCTCCTTCGGAAATAGATCTTCAGGACAAGAATAAAGTGTGCATAAACCACACGCACAGCACAATTCTGCCATTTGATTCCAAACACTACTCCCCGTTTTGGTGAAACCTAACGAACGCATAACTTGATGAGGTTGTACATTATAACCTAATAAATAACGGGGGCAAAATTCCGTACAAAAAGTACACTGATCGCACGCAGATTTACCGATTCTGTGTTTGTTTTTTTCCGGTTGTTTAGTTCTGTTTACCAAATAATGATTAGAAGGAAGTATAATGAACCCTGCAGTAGTTTTTGTAACAACTTCGTCAAAATCAAAAGTAAGTTTACCCATCATTATTCCGCTTACAAAAACGGCATAATCTTGAACACTTGCTCCCCCTGCAAGTTCAATTGCTTCTTTAACCGTAATTCCCACCGGGACAAAAAAAGTTGAAGGATTTTTTACAGCACCTGCTACACAAATAAATTTCTCGGTAACAGGTTTCCCCTGGTTCGCATTTAAAACATTTAGAAAGGTTTCAACATTATTAACTAAACAACCTACTTGAAGGGGAATCCCTGCCGGAGGAATTAATCTGCCTGTTGCTTCATATACAAGTTCATATTCATCACCGCTGGGATAAAAATCACCTAATTCGGTAATCGAAATATTTGAATTTGAAATATGATTGCCGATAACCTCAATCGCTTTAGCGTTTTTGGTCTTAATACCAAAATATCCTTTAGATGAGCCGGTGTTACTCATCATTAATTTCATACCATTTACAATTTCTTCCGGCTTAGCTAACATTAACTCATAGTCTTTGTGAAGTAGAGGCTCACATTCGGCACCGTTAGCGAGTACAAATTCAACTTTTGAACCGGCTTTGATATGGGTCGGGAAACCGCCGCCACCTGCACCAACAACTCCGGCTTCTCGTATTTTTGTGGCAAAATCCATCAATTATCCTTTCTGAAGGTTCTTAAGAAAACTTTTAGAAGTCCGGGTATTGCTCCGGCTTTTTCACCTAAGTTTTTACCGTATAAAAATTTCATCGCATCTTTTAACCCGTTAAAAACATCTTGATTGTGCGGATACCACCACATATTTTTCTTTACGCCGGGTAAAATATCATTTACAATACATTGTGGCTGAGTCATCTCTTCTAAGCCGATATAGCCGTGAGTTCTTCCGGGTCCTGATTGCTTGAAACCACCCCAAGGAGTTTCGGCTAATCCGTGACTCATCAAATGATCATTGATTGTAACCGTTCCTGCCTGAATTTTTGAAGCTATATTCTTTCCTTCAGAGTGGTTTTTTGTCCATATTGATGCAGTTAATCCAAGATTAGAATTATTAGCTTCGGCAATTGCTTCCTCAACTTTTTCAAATTTTTTAAGTGTGAGTACAGGTCCAAAAGTTTCTTCAAATTGAATTAGCATATCATTGTTTACATTCTCTACCAGAACTGGAGCATGGGAATACCCGTTTTTCTCACCTACATTATCATTAGCAGAAAATATTGATGCTCCCTTTTCAATTGCATCGTTAACATGCTCCCTGACTTTTAATAACTGCGATTCTGTAGTTAGAGTACCAATATCGGATGAGAATTTTTTATTACTTCCGAATTTCAGTTTTTTTATCTCGAATTTAAGTTTTTCTGAAAATTTTTCATAAATGCTTGATTGAACAAATATTCTCTCAACACCGGCGCATGATTGACCCGTATTAGAAAATCCTGCCCAGAGTGCTCCCGCAACTGCCCGGTCTAAATCAGCATCTTCGAGCACTATCATTGCATCTTTGCCCCCTAACTCTAAAGATAACGGAGTTAAATTTTCGGCACATTTAGCCATCAATTGCTTGCCTACCTCAACACTCCCCGTGAAAAATATTTTATCAACACCTAAATCTACAAATCCGTTACCGGCAAGTTTCCCTGGAAGGTTTAAGTTAGTGAAAACTCCTTCAGGTAGATTTGCCGCTCTAACACATCTTGTAATAGCTTTCGAAACTTCTTGTGTTTGAGATGCAGCTTTTAATATTACGGTATTACCGGTTATCAATGCCATAGCAATTTCATGAAATGGAATTGCAAACGGATAGTTCCACGGACTAATTATTCCGATAACGCCGTAAGGAACTCTATCTACATAAGCCCTTTTGTTAATCAACAATATATTTCCGGGCTTAATATAATGCCGTTTTAATAATTTCCCTGCATTTTTTGCATAGTAATTTATTGCCATTGTTACCGGGAGAACTTCGGTTGAAAGTGCATCAACTAAAGTTTTTCCTGAATCTAAACTTATTATTTCTGACAAATTATCTGCGTTCTCAACAATATAATCTCTTATTTTGAGAAGATATTTTTTTCGTTCGGAATAACTTTTTGCAGCCCAAGTTTTTTGAGCTTTCCTCGCCAAATTTATGGCATCTTTAAGATCATCAAGTGTATCAACCGGAGTTTCACCAATTTTTTCACCGTTAGCGGGGTTGTAGGAGATAGTCACTGCCGGTTTTAATTCAGCCGGTTCAATCATTTTTCGCGTCCCTTAAATGTTTTCATACTGTCTGAAATTTTCAACAACTCAATCATTTTCTGAAAGATTGGATCCGGTAAAAAACCTCTCATCATCATTGCAAGGTTTACTGTCCAAGGTTTTTTAGGTGATAATGCTCCCCTCTTAAGAATTCTTTCAACAATTGTTTTTGCAATAACATCGTGATTTTTAACTAACGGAACTATCAACCCACCCGGAAAAGGAATTTTAGCACCTTCAAACATCCCTGTCTTAATGTAACTTGGGTGAACGGTCGAAAATTTCACACCTTTTTTCCCAAGTTTCTTAGACTCAAATCTTAAAGATTCAGTTAATCCCCAAACAGCCCACTTTGATGCAGTGTAAACGGCAAGCCCGGGAACACCGATAACAGATGATGCTGATGAAATATTAACGATATGACCTGAATTTCTTTCATTCATTTGAGGCAGGAAAGCACGAATTGTATAGATAAAACTTGTTAAGTTTACCGAGATAGTTTTTTCCCATTGCTCGTCAGTGTTTTCGAGAAAATAACCGGATGCAACATAGCCGGCGTTATTAACTAAAATATCTACGCCTCCCATCTCCATTACGGCAATTTCTCCTAATTCATAAACTCTATTTTTGTCGGTTACATCGCATTGATGAGCAAATATGATGCCTTTTGAATTTAGAGCCTGTTGGGCTTCTGCTAATTTTTCCGGATTAATATCCCAGATTGTAACAACGCATCCCTCGTTTAACAATCTAAGAACTGTTGAATATCCGATCCCCATTGCACCACCTGTTACAACGGCTCTTTTACCTTTTAATTCCATAAACTTATATAAATTTTCATACACTAAATTACCTCAATTTTTTGTCATTTGAAAGTAGAAAGAAAACTCCATCCAATTTTTTACTCTTCTTTCAGATACAAGAGAAAAATTTGCAACGCAAAAGGTTCATGATTTCCTTTACAAACAATCAAAAATATTAGAACTCTTAATACTTCTTTTTTTGTTAAATTTGTAGTTTGTATAATTTAAAGATGATATGCTTAATTTCGAAGAACTTAAAGATATAATAATAAATAATCACTCTTTTCTGTTAACTACTCATGTGAACCCCGATGCAGATGCTATCGGTTCATGTATGGCACTTTATAGAATTCTGAGACATTGGGATAAACGGGTTACAATTCTTAATTACAGTCAAACACCAAATTACCTCGCTTTTTTGGACGAAGAAAATGTGATAAATACATTTGACCCCCTTATGCATTCAAAGCAATTTGATAAACACGATGTTATTATCGCACTTGATTTTAACAGAGCTGATAGAATTGTGAAAATGGAGCCACTTCTGAGAGCTTCTAAATCGCTCAAAGTTTGCATTGACCACCATTTGAATCCTGAATCAATATTTGATTACTACTATTGTGAGCCGGAGTATTGCGCCACAGGTCATATTATCTATGATTTTATAAAGCAAACCAACATAACGCCTTGGAACTACAAAATTGCTTTACCGCTTTATGCGGCAATTATGACAGATACCGGATCTTTCAGGTATGAACGAACTACTCCCGAAGTGCATATAATAGCTGCACATCTTATAAAATTAGGTGTTGTTCCTATTGATATTCAAGATAAAATATTTAATTCTAACTCAATTGGTAAATTCCAACTTATGGGTAAAGCTTTAAGTACTCTTAAACTATACGGCAAAAAAAATCAACTTTCAACTATGATGCTTATGAAAAAAGATTTTGATGACGCTATGGCTGAGGAAAATGATACAGAAGGGTTTGTTAACTTACTTATTGCTATTAACGGAGTTAAAATGGGTATGTTTTTTATTGAAGTTAAAGAAGGCTTTAAGGTTTCGCTAAGGTCAAAGTACGATGTTGATTGTAGTGCATTTGCATCGAAATTTGGTGGCGGTGGACATAAATTCGCATCAGGAATTCGCATTCGAAATGAATCTTTAGATGACCGTATGCCCTCAATGATTAAAGAAGCTATTAAATTTATTTCGAGCGGAGAATAACATGAAATACATAAATTTTGAAGCATTAAACTCTATCCCGGCTACATCAGGCAATTCTCTTTTATTATTTTACATCGATTCTGAAACTGTTATAAATGATAAATTAAACGAAATTGAACGAATCACAGGTTCGCTTTTTCGTAATTACGCAAGAGAGATACTCTCTGAACCGGGAAAAGAAATTTCCTTAACTTCATCCGTAAATTCACCGTCTATTATTCATATTGCAAGAATACCGGAAAAATCAGCTCTCTCTCCGGATTATTTTAGAAATCACATTGCCGGATTAACGCAATCGCTCACAGAAAAAAATATTTCCTCAATAACCGTGGTTTTACCCGAATATTCAGGTTTTACATCAATATTCAGTAACGAAGAATATTTCCTTCAAACATTTATTGAGGGCATCGGTTACGGAGTTTACAATTTTTCAAAGTACAAAACTGCTCAAAAAAAATCACCCGTAAAATTGGTTAATTTAGTCTATAAGAATATAGAATCACTCAAATCTGCCATTAATTTCGCAACTCTGCTAATGTCAGGCGTAAATTTTGCCCGTGAATTGGCAAACGAACCTGCTAATGTGATTAATCCTGTCACATTTTGCGATAGAGTTAGAGATGCATTAAATGAATCCGGATGCGAAATTATTGAGTACAACGAAAATAATTTAAAGGAAATGAATGCAGGCGGTATTCTTGCTGTTGGATTAGGCAGTGATACGCCTCCCCGTTTGTTAAAAGTAGTCTATAACCCTGAATCAAGAGACTACAAAAGCGTTACCTTTGTGGGGAAAGGCGTAACTTTTGATTCGGGTGGTATTTCTATTAAGCCCGCTACAAATATGGGCTGGATGAAAGCGGATATGTCGGGTGCCGCCGTAGTTGCCGGAATAATGCTTGCTGTATCAAAATTAAAACTTCCTATAAAAGTTACCGGTTTTATGCCATTAGCTGAAAATATGCTATCCGGAAGAGCTATGAGACCCGGAGATATTATTACCACCGCTTCAGGCAAAACTGTCGAAATTGATAATACAGATGCCGAAGGTAGGCTAATTCTTGCAGATGCTCTCCATTTTGCGTCGCAAGAAAAACCGGATTTTCTAATCGATTTAGCTACTTTAACCGGCTCTGTTGCAGTTGCACTCGGAGATTTTGTAGCAGGATTAATGACTAAAGATGAAAAGTTAGCAAAATTAATTTACTATTCCGGTACAAAAACTTATGAGAGATTTTGGAGGCTTCCGCTTTGGGATGATTACGCACCTCAATTAAAAAGTGATGTTGCCGATCTTAAAAATATTGGAGGCAAATGGGGTGGAGCTATTACGGCGGGTAAATTTCTTGAAAATTTTGTTGACCCCGAATTAAAATGGGCTCATCTTGATATTGCAGGTCCTTCAATGGCAAATCCTATTAATAATTACTCAAAACCTTATATGAACGGGTTTGGCGTGAGGGCAATGGTTAATATTTTGAATGAGATTTCTTAAATTTTTACTTTCGGATATTATCCCCGGGTATTTCTTAAATTTTAATGGTTTAACAAATTCTTATCTTTGTGATTTAAAAATTAAATTTCGAAGATGAGCGAACAAAATTTATACCGGAATCCCGATTCTTCCGTAATGTACTTAAAAGGGGTAGGTCCTAACAAGGCTTCTGCTTTTAATATGTGCGGAATTTCAACTATCCGCGATTTAATTTTTTACTTTCCGAGAAAACATTTAGACCGCTCCCAAATCCTCTCTGTAATCTCTGCAATGGAATATGTTAGAGATGGTTATGACGGCGAAATTACTTTAATAGGAAAGGTTTTAGGAAGGGAATTAAAAAAAGCAGGAGGTAAAAAGTTTCTAATTGTAAAGTTTGAAGATGAAACCGGTTCTTTCGATTGTTTGTGGTTTCAAGGGGTAAATTTTTTTGAAAATAAGTTTACTCCGGGTGAGATCTATGCCGTTTCAAAAAAACCAGCCATAAGTAAGTGGGGAATCCTAACTTTTACTCATCCCGATTTAGATAAGATAGATTACCAAGAATCTGTTGAATTTAACAATACGGGCAAAATTATCCCTTTTTATTCTATCCCCCAACAATTAAGAGAAAAATCTCTCGGTGATACAGGACTAAGAAAATTAATTGCCTCCGCAATTGATTTGTACATTGAGAGTATTCCGGAAACTTTACCAAGCCGTATTGTTAAAAATTTAGGGTTACTTGACCTAAAATCGACAATTAAAAATTACCACTTCCCTTCTGATTTTACCGCACTTCAAAAAGCTATTCACAGATTAAAATTTGAAGAGTTATTTTATTTCTCATTGGTTTCTTTAATGAAATTAAAATCTGAAACTAAGGATAAAGAAGGAATAAAATGTAAAGTTAACCCCGGTTTTATTTTAAGTTTTCTCAATTCACTCCCCTTTAAACTTACAAATGCACAATTAAAAGTTCTATCCGAAATAAGGAGTGATTTAGAGTCGGGCAAAGTTATGTCAAGGTTAATTCAGGGTGATGTAGGAAGCGGTAAAACCCTTGTAGCGTTGATTTCTATTTTAATAGTAATAGATAACGGGTATCAAACGATACTTATGGCTCCAACCGAAATTTTAGCTTTTCAACACTACAACACAATTTTAAACTTCCTAAAAATTTTTGAGGAAATAACAAGCGTTAAAATTCAAATTGAAGTATTAACCGGGAGTACAACAAAAAAAGAGAAAAATAGAATTTATGAGTCGATTTCCTTAGGCGAAACAAAATTAATTATCGGAACACACGCAATATTTGAAGAACCGGTAACTTACAAAAACCCCGGATTAATTATAATTGACGAACAACACAGATTCGGCGTTGATCAAAGAGCCAAATTAATTGGAAAAGGGACTAATCCGCACACTTTGGTAATGTCAGCAACACCTATTCCTCGAACTATCACTCTAACAGTTTACGGTGATCTAAATGTATCTATCATTGACGAACTTCCGCCGGGGAGAACACCCGTACAAACAATTCTTAGAGGTGAAGAAAAACTACCTGCAATTTTCCGGTTTTTGGAAGAGCAAGCTGCCTCGGGATTTCAATCATACATCGTTTTCCCGTTGGTAGAGGAATCAGAAAAATTAGAATTAAAAGCTGCTGTCACAGAATTTGAAAACATTACTAAAAACCACCTTCCTAATCTCAAATTAGGGTTATTGCACGGTAAAATGAATTGGAAAGAGAAAGAACTAGTAATGAAATCTTTTAAAGACCGTGAATTTGATGTTCTGATAGCAACAACGGTTATAGAAGTAGGAATTGATGTACCAAATGCTACGGTTATGTTAATTAATGAAGCTCAGCGATTTGGGCTTTCACAACTACACCAACTTCGTGGAAGAGTAGGTAGAGGTGCCGATAAATCTTACTGTATATTGGTAACCAAAGAAGAGATTGTTGCAGCATCAAACAGAATAAAAGGTGAAACTAAATATCTTTCGCCTGTTCTTATGGAGAGATTTAAATCATTAGTTAGACTCAAAGCAATGACGGAAACAAATGACGGATTTAAAATTGCCGAAATTGACTTAAAGATGAGGGGTCCCGGTGATATCTACGGAACAAAACAAAGCGGTATGCCCGAATTTAAATTCGCTGATATTGAATCTGATTATGAGATAATAATAAAAGCAAGAGAAGTTGCAGAGCAAATTTTAAAGGATGACCCAAAATTAGAATCTTTTGAAAATAAGATTATTAAAAATTCTCTCTACAAATATCATAATGAGGGGTTGAAATACTTTAATATCGGTTAGAAGCTTGAACAGGCAATTCAACAAAGAACTTTGTTCCGGTTCCCGGTTCACTTTCAAGTCTAATAGTTCCGCCATTCAGATCAACAAACTCTTTCACCAGAATTAAGCCCATTCCGGTACCCGGTTCGTTCTCGGTACCTTCTGATGAAGATTGCTCCCCTATCTTAAATAACTTATCAATTTTTTCTTCACTCATCCCTACACCGCTATCTGCAACAAAAACAATCACTGATGACTCTTGAAATGCGTAACCGGTGTGAATCACTCCTCCTCTCGGAGTAAACTTCAAAGAATTTGAGATCAAGTTTCGTAAAATTAAAAAGATCATATTTTCATCACCGAAAACACTAATGGTATCGGTAAAATCATTCATAAATTCAATCTGTTTTGACTCAATCAAAGTTGAATTTAATTCGATAATTCTTTTAACTAATTCGGTAACATTAACTTGTTTAGGTTCAAATTCGATTCTCCCGGTTTTAATTCTCGACCAAGTTAGAAGGTTTTCGATAAATTCATACATGGATCTTGCCGAATCAAACATTCTTTTTGAAAAATCTTCTAGCATTTGCTTTATGATCATTGCTATTTCTGGATAATTCTTGAGAGCATCCAAATAATCGGCAACGGTGCCGTGATAATGTTCAAAAAAATCTTGCGCCAAAGCAAGTTGCTTGGCTGCTTCCACATCTCCGCGATCTTCTGCAGCAAGTTTTTTTTGCTCAATTGCCTCCAAGATAAGATGTGTCTCGGTAAACCACATGTCTGCATGCTCACTGCCCGGCTCAAGGGGTACAATCCTGCCACGTATATCTACCCCTCCCTGATCCTCGATCAGTTTTTCAGCGGCCTCAGGGGCTGAGTCAATAAGTCCCCCGATCTCTACCGCCACTTCACGACGCTTCTCCACACCCCTTTCGGCTTCTGAAACATATGATGGAAGCGATTCGTGATTCATTGCGGCGAGTATAACATGGTTTTTCTATCCTGCTATGTGTACAAACATTTTCCTCATTTGCAAAATGCCATGTCAAGAAGTTATAACGCAACGTTCGTCAAGTATTACCGACACCACAGTTTTCTTATGAGCTGGTAGGCAATCTTTGCGATCACCAATATCACGCCAAGGTAGAACCCGATCTCAACCACGCGCAACAAAAAGCCGAGCATGCCGATCGTGACGCTTGCGACGACGTCATTGATAATAAGTACCAAACGTTGCAGATGCCCCAACCACGCCTCACGCAAGGCGGCAGCATCGATAATGTTGTAATCGCGCACATCGACACGGAACAACGACCGATTCGTATGATCCACGGCGGAGCCACCTGCCCGCAAAGCATCGAGCTGTTGAGAAACCGCCAAAGAACGTTGTGAGAGTTGTTCGATCTGTGACACTCTATTGTCGATCGCGGCCGCGATCGCATCCGCATCGCCGGACGAAGCAGCATCTTCCGTTAGTTTTTTATTGTAGGTATCTGCATCTTGCATTGCATCCTGTAACGCAACCAATTCACTTTCAAGCGCCTGTTGTCTGCTGGTAGGATCGCCCGATACAGTTTTCTCTTGATACGGTTCGCTTTGTATGTTCGATGAAAACTCGACCGGCTTGAGTTCTTGTAACGAGTGTATCACTCCTGGCGTATCGCTTTGTGGAACGAGAAATGTAAAACTACACCCATGACGACCACGTACCACCGACGTAAAAGTGATGTACTCATACTCTTGCCATGATGCCAGGGCATCGCACAGCCGGTCTGTTTTCCCGGTGCGCAGTGACGCATGGTATTCATCGGGAAGACGCAGCGATGTTGTTACTACATCGCTTGTGTCCGATATCCTGGGTGGAATGCTGGGCAATGAACCGACTGCTACTTGCGCTTCGCGGCCACGCATCGCAACGCCGCCATCATAACGATACATGCCGGTTGCAAACTGATCACGATGTCCGACCAAACCGCGCACGCTGACGGCAATCAACCCTACGACGATCGCAAGCGCTACCACACCGATCGCTCCGACGGCGGCAACGCGCCATAACGAAACGTGCTTTATCTCTTTCAACGTCATACCCTTCAATATTTTTTTCATAGCGATACGTATTGAAAATAGTTAGTGTTTGCACTTAAGTGTACGGCGCCTGCCCTGCTATGGCAAGATCGATGCGGTGGATAGTAGTTAAGAAAGACCGGCCACCTTCGCGATGAGGTCGGCGATACTAAATGGTTTTGCAATGTATGCATCCACTTCAACATGTGCGGCGACATCATCGACATTGGGATGCGCCGAAAGTAAAATGATGGGGATCTCTTTGGTACGCTTATGCGCACGTAATTCTTGAGCGACTTGTCCGCCGTCTTTTCCGGAGAGTAGAAAATCCAACAATATGAGATGCGGCGCAAACGTCCGTGCATACGCGACCGCATCATCGCCGCGCATGAGCGTCATGACCTCGTAGCCTTCCAGATGCAAAGCCACCTCGATAGCCTGACAAATGGCACGATCGTCGTCGATGACCAGCACGCGTTTCTTCATGCTTATTATAGTAGCATGTATGGCGCATATGGTCGCGCAACCACCTACTGAGCGTTGGGATCAAGCTCCGGCAACACGACGCTTCCCGGGCAAAAACTGAGGCCATATTCGATGCCCACACTGTTTTCATCAACCCAATAGGGTACCGTCACCGTTATATTGAGCTTACAAAGGTTATCTTTAGGCAGTTCGAGCACTTCGAGCA
>JACSRR010000320.1 GCA_014879635.1 Ignavibacteriaceae bacterium
ACTGAAAATTAATAAATGTCAATGTAAAATGAAATTATGACGCTGAAGGCGTCAAATGTTTGTAGAAAATAGAATAATCTGATTTATTCGACCCCGGAAGCGGTCGCATATTAAATTTATTCAAATTGATATAAATCTTAAAAATAATTTACTACCCGGTCAGTATAGTCGGTAGAAACTAAGAACTACGTACTAAGCACAAAGAACTCTTATGGCTCTGCGGTTAAATTATTTTTTTGCCACCGAAAAATCAGGTGAACCCCAATACCATAATCCCAACCCTTAATTTTTCATTATTAAAATTCCTCTAAGTTTAGTTAATTGTAAGTTTAAATTTTACTACTTTATACCACAAATTAGAACTCAGACCGTTTACGGAGATAAATGAATAAAATTAGAAATTTCTGCATTATAGCCCATATTGACCATGGAAAATCAACTCTTGCCGATAGGCTTCTCGAAAGAACGGGTACAATTACCCAAAGAGAAGCTAAAGACCAGATTCTCGATAACATGGATCTTGAACGGGAACGCGGTATTACGATTAAATCACACGCTATTCAAATGGAATACAAAGCAAAAGACGGCGAGATTTACACTCTTAATTTAATTGATACTCCCGGGCATGTTGATTTTACTTACGAAGTTAGTCGTTCACTTGCAGCTTGTGAAGGTGCTGTTTTAGTGGTTGATGCATCGCAGGGTGTAGAAGCACAAACTATTAGTAATTTGTATTTGGCTATTGATGCGGGTTTAGAAATTATACCTGTCTTAAATAAAATTGACCTTCCCGGTGCCGAGCCTGAAAGAATTAAAGCTCAAGTTGTTGATTTATTGGGCTGTAAGCCGGAAGATGTTATTCCCGCTTCCGCAAAAGCAAATTTAGGGATTGACGAAATTTTAGAAGCAGTTATTGAAAGGGTGCCACCTCCTAAAGGGGATCCGGATAAGCCTCTCCAAGCTCTTATTTTTGATTCTGTTTTCGATCCTTACAGAGGCGCAATTGCTTATATCCGTGTTTTCAACGGCAAAATTAGAGAGAAAGACAAAATTAGATTTTTCGCTCATGATAAAATACAAGAAGCAGAAGAGATCGGTATTCTCAGGTTGCTTAAAACTAAAACTAAAGAGCTTGAAGCAGGCAATGTAGGCTATTTGATTTCAGGCATCAAAGATGTTCATGAAACTAAAGTGGGCGATACTATAACTCACTTTAAAAATGGAGCCGAAGAAAGGCTTCCCGGATATAAAGAAGTTAAACCTATGGTTTACAGCGGTTTATACCCCACTAATACCGAAGATTTTGAAGATTTAAGAGATGCTTTAGATAAATACCGGTTAAATGATTCTTCATTGGTTTACGAACCGGAAACTTCTGCTGCATTGGGGTTTGGTTTCAGATGCGGGTTCCTCGGCTTATTACACATGGAAATTGTTCAAGAAAGGTTATTTAGAGAATTTCAGCAGGCAATTATAACTACTCTTCCTAATGTTGAATATGTTGTAACAAAGAAAAATGGCGACAAAATAATTGTAGATAACCCTGACCACATGCCCTCACCGGGCGATATTGATTATGTTGAAGAGCCTTTTGTGAAAGCTCAAATTGTTGCTCCCAGCGAATACATCGGCAATATTATGAAACTTGCTATGGATAAAAGAGGCTCGTTCAAAAATCAAGTTTACATTGATGAAACAAGAGCCGATCTTTCTTATGAGTTTCCTCTTGCCGAAATAATATTCGATTTTTATGATAAATTAAAGTCAATTTCACGCGGTTATGCTTCGTTTGATTACGAGTTTATCGGTTTAAGGGAAGCAGATTTAGTTAAGCTTGATATTTTATTAAATGGCGAACCCGTTGATGCGCTTTCTATGATTGTTCACCGAACAAAAGCGTATGATTGGGGTAAAAAAGTAAGTGAAAAATTGAAAGAATTAATTCCACGCCAACTCTTCGAAATTAATATTCAAGCTGCTATAGGAACAAAAGTTATCGCAAAATCTGTAGTTAAAGCAATGCGTAAAAATGTTATCGCCAAATGTTACGGCGGTGATATCTCAAGAAAAAGAAAGCTTTTAGAGAAACAGAAAGAAGGCAAAAAGAGAATGAAGCAGGTCGGAAATGTGGAAATACCTCAAGAGGCTTTTTTAGCAGTTCTGCAAATAGAAGATTAAAGATGGAGCATTCGCTTAAGGAAAATGCCGAAAGCGTTGAAAAAACAAATAAAGATGACGGAAGTTCTTCACCGGCAAGGTACTTTTTATTAAATAGACGATATCCAAAAATTGTAATCGCATTTTTGCTTTTTATAATTTTTTTGAGGGTTTTTGTCTTTCAAGCGTATAAAATTCCGAGCGGTTCAATGGAGAATACTTTGCTTTCAGGGGATTATATACTTGTGAATAAATTTGTGTTCGGGTTTAGTGATCCCTTAACAATACCGTTTATAAATCTTCAGATACCGGTTAATAAGATACCGGCAATTTGGAATCCGTCAAGGTTTGATGTTATAGTGTTTCATTTTCCGGGAACGGCTGTTGACTATAATTCTAACGGCTTAAATTACATTAAAAGGGTAGTCGGAATGCCCGGCGATACTCTCCAAATTGTTGACGGTAGTGCGTACATAAACGGAAAAATGATTGAAGGGGGTTACTTAAATATTTCCGGAAAAAGTAAGAACAGAATCACTAAACATGAAAAAATTTTTCCGGCTAATAAACCATGGGATGAGAATTTTTACGGTCCGGTTGTTATTCCTAAAAGGGGAGCTAAAATTAATATAACTCCTGAAAATATTTTTGAATATGAAACGATAATTGACAGAGAATCAGGCAAAAAAAATATTGAAATTAAGAACGAAAAAGTTTATCTTGACGGTATATTAACCGAAGAATATGAATTTAAATTAGATTACTATTTTGCTCTCGGTGATAACAGGGATGATAGTTTGGATAGCCGTTATTGGGGCTTTGTACCAAGAAATTTTATAATCGGAAAAGCCGTGTTAATCTATTGGTCGGCAGACCCGCTTAAAGAGGGTATTACCTCAAAAATTAGGTTTGACCGCATTCTAAAATCAATTAATTGAGATTAAGATGATTAAGTACATTCTCGTAATCCTTTTCACATTTTCTTCCATAAATGCTCAAGAAAAATATTTAGTTTTCCTGAAAGATAAAGGAGTAGAAACTCCGTTTTACCTTGGTAGCGAATCTTGGAATCTTGCCGTAAATTCACTATCTCAACAAAGTATAGACCGTAGAATTAAACATCTCGGTCAGAATAATTTTGTTTCATTTGAAGATGTACCAATAAGCGAAGAGTACATTAATAAAATTATTTTAACCGGTGCAAAATTTCACCATGCTATAAAGTGGTTTAATTGTGTTTCTGTTTACGCAGGTGAGGCTACCTTACAAAAAATTAAAGATTTAGATTTTGTTTCTTATGTTCGTCCGGTACTCAGATTTAAAATGGATAAACCATTGTTTAATGAGTCTTACGAATCTCCGGTATATGCGGCAACTTTAACAGCAGGGGTAGAAAATTTAAGGGAGCAGATTTTTACTCCTTCAGAATTTATACAAAGTAGCGTAGAATCAGACGCCTCGTTTTTCGGACCTTCGTTAAAAAATTATGAAATATCACGGCTGAATTTAAGTTATACATTTAGCCGCAGAGGGGCAGGAGTTACAATAGGTGTTTTAGATTCGGGTTTCGATTGGAAAAATCATCAAGCATTAAAAAATTCGAAAGTTATTGCCGAATATGATTTTGTTCAAAAAGACGGTAATACTGCAGATGAGTCGGGAGATAGAAGGGGTCAGCATAGTCACGGCACTTTTTGTTTTTCGGTAGCAGGAGGATTTTATAAAGGGAAATTGGTTGGACCTTCACACAACGCAAATTTTATTCTCTGTAAAACCGAAGATGTTAAAAGTGAAACTATGATGGAAGAGGATAATTACGCAGCAGCTATAATTTTTATGGATAGCATAGGTGTAGATATAACCACAAGTTCTTTAGGCTACACTACTTTTGACGATACAACCTATACTTATGATGATTTGAACGGTAAAACGGCAATTTCAACCAGAGCGGTAAATTACGCATATTCGAAGGGTATTTTGCCTTTAACCGCAGCAGGTAATTCAGCTCGAGATTCCTGGTATTATGTTTCAACTCCCGGAGATTCTCCGTTAGCTATTGCAGTAGGTGCAGTAAATACAAGAAGATATATTGCTCCTTTTAGTTCGGGTGGACCGACAAGTGATGGTAGAATAAAGCCGGATGTTTCGGCAATGGGTGTACAGGTTTACGGGGCGCAAGCAGGTTCAGAAAACAAGTATGAATCGGCAAACGGTACTTCGGCTGCCACTCCTGTTGTTGCAGGATTAGCCGGGCAATTGCTCTCCGATTTTCCATATTTAAAGAACAATCAATTATTCCACATAATTAAATATTCAGCCGACCAAAGTTTGTACCCCGATAATGTTTTCGGATACGGTGTTGTGAATGCCGTAGCAGCTTACGAATACCCGCATCTTGAGTTTAGGCAAGACGGCTCTATATTGTTAAAGAAATTTTTTGCCGACAGAACCGAATTTTCGGAAGGTACAAGAGTGGTTTTTACTACTGAGGGGCAAATTGTTGAGAAGTTAGAAATGAATCAGATTGCTCCGGGTAGATTTGAATTAGAATTAGATAAATCAAAACTTGGAAGTATTACTAAATTTCATTTTGAATCTGTAAAATCGAATAAAATATTTGATGCGGGATATGGCAGGGAATATTTTTTGTATCCTGAGGATATTAACATTTACGCCGAGGCTGTTGACCTTCAAAATCTTTCAAAAAACTTTTCACAAAAAGATTTTCAGAGGTACTTAAATTCGACTCGTTTTTTTGCGAGGCATAAAAGTGGTGCGGTTACAGGAATAAAAATTAAAAACTTAACCGGAACAATTATTTTCGAAAAAGAAAAATTTGACAAAATAGAGTTCACGGATACGATTTTCCTAAAAGACTTGTTTGCCGCAGGTTATAAACCAAAAACAGGAGCTTACATTTTTGAGGTTTATTTAGACGGTAAATTGAGCACTAAACAAATTTTTGTAGTGAGGTAATTAAATGAAAAAAATAACTATTCTCGGTGCTGGCATGGTGGGTAGAGCCATTGCTTATGATTTAAGCTCAAACTTTGATGTAACTTCAGTCGATTTTTCTCAAGAAAATCTAAATAAAGTTGAAAAATTGGCAAAGGTTAAAACCGAAGTTGCAGATTTAAGCAAAAAAAGCGAAATCGAAAGAGTAATCTCTGATGCAGATTTGGTTATTGGCGCACTACCGGGTTTTATGGGCTTTGATTCCGTTAGAACCGTTATAAATGCCGGAAAAAATATTGTCGATATCTCATTTTTCCCGGAAGACTTTGAATTACTAAAATCTGAGGCTGAGAAAGCCGGAGTAACCGCAATAGTTGATTGTGGGGTTGCACCGGGTTTGAGCAATATTTGGATTGCACACAATGTTAAAAACAGAAAAGTTATTCTATTTGAATGCATGGTTGGGGGGTTACCCGAAGAAAGAACTCTTCCTTTTCAGTATAAAGCACCGTTTTCTCCGATTGATGTGATTGAAGAATATACTCGACCCGCAAGATTTGTAGAGAATAGTACAGAAGTTGTGAGAGAAGCCTTATCCGGAAGTGAGTTTATAAATTTCCCCGGCGTGGGTACTCTTGAAGCGTTCTTTTCAGACGGTCTTCGTAGCTTGCTTAAAACCGTTAAAGTACCTACAATGTATGAAAAAACTCTACGGTACCCCGGGCATGCAGGTTTGATGCGAGCATTTGCTTCAGCAGGATTTTTTTCGACTGAAAAAAAGAAAATCAACGGAGTTGAGATTGTTCCGTTAGATTTTACTTCTCAGATGTTAATTCCGCTTTGGAAACTTGAAGAGGAAGATAGAGAGTTCACTGCAATGAGATTCAGAATATTAGTTGAAAATAATGACGGGTCACAATCTGAAGAATTCTATTATCTATTTGATAAATATGATACAAAAACAGGCATTTCTTCGATGTCGAGAACTACCGGATTTACCTGTACGGCTGCGGCAAGAGCTGTTCTGAACGGAACTTTCGCTTCAAAAGGAATTTTCCCGCCTGAATTTTTAGGTTTTGACGATAAAACCTATAAATTTATTCTTGAAGAGTTGATGCAGAGGGGTATCTATATAAAAAAATGATGATGTCACCATTTAATACAGAAAGTCTTAATTCCTGATAGTTAAGTGAAGTAAATCACTTCAAAAATTAAAAATTAATTCATAACAGGTAATCACTAACTATTGAGATATTGATTCTTTTTTTCGTATTTAATTGAAATTACCCCATCAGCAAAAATTTTATGTTCTAAATGCTTTAGTTCATTTTTTATTTCTGATTCGTAAAAAAGTCTAACTCCGTTACCCAATAAAACCGGAATAAATGTGATATAATAAATATCTATCAAGTTTAGTTCGTTAAATTGTTTAATCAGTTCACCACCACCTACTAACCAGATATTTGAATAACCGGTATTTTCTAAAGTAGAAATTAAATCGCTTAAATTCCCGTTAAAAAAATCGACTTCAGGGTGATGAATTCCGGGTGAATGGCTTATAACTATACACTTTTTACCTTTGTACGGAAAATCTACTTCAAATGAATTTACAACATCAAAGGTTTTTCTTCCCATAATTACACAGTCAACCTCACTATAAAAATCGTTGTACCCGTAATCACCATTTGAAGGAAGCCAGTTTAATTCGTGATTTTTTGTTGCAATAAAACCATCAATAGAACAGGCAATATAGAGTGTAATTTTTGTTTTTCTCATTTTT
>JACSRR010000066.1 GCA_014879635.1 Ignavibacteriaceae bacterium
TCCGTCGTCGGCAGCGTCAGATGTGTATAAGAGACAGAGGTACAACCGTTAAAATAGAGCTTTCTTGTACACAAATTAGAAGTAAAGGTTTCTCTTTACATTATGCATTTTTATCAGAAAATGGACAACTATTAGCAGAAGTCAATTCCGTTCACATTTGCGCTGATAGAGAAACTAAAATTCCAACCAATATTCCGGAAGATTTACTGAAATATTTATAGTGTAATCATCATACTGATTTTACGGCATTATAATTATTACATTTAATAATTATTACACTTAATATTTATAATTGATACTGAGTTTATATCACTCAATTCCGATAAGATTTTTTAACGCTACTATGTCAGTTTTACCGGTTGAAGATTTTGGAATAAATTCAACAAAAAAGAATTTCTTCGGAATTTTGTATGCCGAAAGTTTATTTCTTAAATAGGCATCCAAATCGTCTTCGTCAAAATGTTCTGAGCCAACAATAGCTGCAGCTACTGCTTCTCCCCATTTTTCATTTTCGATACCAAATACATGACAATCTGTTATAAATGCCAATTCACACAAAGCATTTTCAACTTCAATTGAAGAAACCTTTTTCCCGCCTGTAATTATCAAATCTTTTACTCTACCGGTCAAAAATAAAAACCCCGCCGAATCTATAAATCCACAATCCCCTGTTCTGAAATATCCCTCCTGATTTTTTCCTGTAATATTTTCATTCCCCAGATAACTCACAAATAACGACTTTGATTTAATTAGCACTTCATCATTTTGATTATCAATTATTATGTCAACTCCATTCAAAGGTAGCCCGGCACTATCATTTTTACTTCTGAAGTTTTTGCAATCTAATGCAGTTACAAACGCAGCCGTTTCACTTGAACCGTAAACCTTATAAACAGGTATGTTCTTATCTATACAAGATTGAATTAATTTAGAATTAAACGGAGTACCACCGCATAAAACAGCTTTTAGTGAGCTAAAATTTGATTCTGTTTTTGCAAATTCTTGAAGTTGAGTGTTAACCAAAGATAGATGTGTAATAGAAAATTTTTCAACTAATTCACCTGTTCTTTCAAGATTGCTATCCGGAATTATCAATTTGCTACCTGACAATAAGACTCGAAAAAATATCGAAAATCCACTAATATGAAAAAGTGGTAATGTAAGTAACCATCTATCTTGGTTTGAGTAATTAAAGAATTTTTTTCCGGAGTTAAATGCCTCACTCAAAGTTCTAAAAGTGTGTAAAACTGCTTTAGGTTTACCCGTTGAACCTGATGTTAAGATTACTATTGCTCTCTCTTCACTGTAATTATCAGTTTCCTCAGGTGAACTGAATTGAGTATTGTTAATATTAGAATCCGTCAAACTAAATTGAAACGGAATCATATTTTTAATTACTTCGAGTTCGTTGTATGTTGTTTTTGGATCAATTGCAACCGGTACTTTTCCCGCGTTCCACAAACAAAAAACAGCTTTAATAAAATCAATTTTTCCTGAGATAAGAACGGGAACATATACGGAATCATCAACACTGCTTTCAATATTTATTTGCTGATTGATCAAGTCTCTAAAACTTAGCAATTCAGCTTCTTCTAAATTTTTGCCGGTATAAATACCCGAATTTTCCGGATTAAATTCTAATATTTGATTTTTTAATTCTTTAAACGATGTTATCATAAGTCTAAAATCAAGTTTCCGTTTTCAATTATTGCGGTTTCTTGGTTTGACAATAATTTAATAGTGTCAAATCCTGCATACCCCGAATGGTTTGTGTTAGATGTGAGATAAATAGAGGGTAACATTCCCGAATAACTCTGTAGAGCCGATGTTATTGTACAGAAGATCCCTTTTTTCTCCGCTTTTCTCATTAAGCGGTAACTTTTAATCACTCCTCCGAGAAAAGGGGGCTTGATAATTAAAAAGTTTGCTAATTTATTTTCAATTATTTTTTCAGCTTCGCTTACAGATAATATTTGTTCATCCGCAGCTAATTTTATCTTTATAGATTCATGAAATCGTTTTAATTCTGATAAATCCTTTACCGGTTGTTCGATATATTGAGGATTAAATCTATCAAATGAATTAATTGCATTTATAATATTTTCTCCTGAAAGCTTGCAATTTGCATCCAACCTAAGAATTATATCCTCACCGGAGATCTCCCGGCATAAAGCAACAATCTCAATATCTTCACTTAGGCTAGCTCTTCCTATTTTTAATTTGAATGCACGGTAACCCTGATTTTTAAGATTCCGGATTTTTTCAGGAATATCTTCTTTTTTATCTACAGCAATCACTGAATTTAACGGAATTTTAGTTTCTGGAAATTCTTTGATTCCCTCAGTATCGATTATATTAAATATTTTCCGGTAAACTTGACTCTCTTTTTGGCCTGTATAATTTGAGTAAAGTGCTATTAAAGCTTGCTCAAATGCCGCCGTTGAACAAGGAGAAAGTTCTTTAGCATTTTTATCAAGTAAATTTATAATATCATCAAGTGATTCAATTTCAAATTCAGAAAAATCGTTCACAAACTTCTGTAAAGTTTCAATAGCAAAACTGTATGATTCTGTCCCAAAAAATTCTAATGGCGCTGCCTCTCCTCTACCGGAATGTTTTCCCGACTTTAAATCAATATTAATTATTTTTCTGTTAGAAAGAGAAATTCCGGAAAATTTGAATGGTTGCATAAAAAGTATTTCCCCCTCACTCAGTTTAACGGAGGATACAATCATAAAATAAAACCGAGCGAGAGTAACACACCAAAGAAAAGGGAAAGTTTTGCCGTTAATTCCAATGCCTTGTTTAATTGTTCCCCTTTCATAGTAAACAACATAATGAGAATCTTATAAGCGAAAGGAAGCGTTAAATAAGGAAGAAATATCCAGAGTGAAACATCATAAGAGAGATAAATAATTAACGGCACAATAAATGAAAATGCCACAAAGGTAACATATTCATAAAGAGCAAATTTTTCGCCAAAAATGACTGCAAGCGTATTTTTACCGGCAAGTTTATCTTGTTGTATGTCGCGGTAATTATTAACAACTAAGATATTAGTAATTAACGCACCCACAGGGAACCCGGTGATTATTGAAAGCAATGAAATTTCACCCGTGTTTATATAATAAGTTCCTGTTGTACCTGCAAAGCCAAAAAATAAAAACACAAATAAATCACCCAATCCATTATAAGCTAACGGAAAGGGTCCTGCTGTGTACATCAATCCCGCAATGATTGAAACAATACCAAGCATCAAAATTGGTAACCCGTGAATATTAACAATGTACAGACCAAAAAAGAAAGCTAAGCCAAATGTGATGATAATTGCTGCTTTCATCTGAGGTACTGTCACTAAACCGGCAGCAATAACTCTTAGAGGACCTACCCTTTCTTTAGTATCGGCACCTTTTAATGTGTCATAAAGGTCGTTAGTAAAATTTGTACCCATTTGAATAAGTATGGCACACAATAATGCCACAAAGGTAACACTGAGGTCAAACTTAGCGTCAGCCATTGCCAATGACCCTCCTACAATAACCGGCACAAACGCCGCGAGTAAAGTTTTAGGTCTTGATGCAGTTAACCAAATTTTAAATGAATTCAAATTCTACCTTATGGGAGTTTCGGAAATTTATCAAAATCAGGTTTTCTTTTTTCAAGGTAAGCTTTTTTGCCTTCTTGTGCTTCTTCAGACATATAATAAAGTAAAGTTGCGTTACCTGCAAGTTCTTGAATTCCGGCTTGTCCGTCTAATTCGGCATTAAAAGCAGATTTCAGTAATCTTAATGAAAGCGGGCTCTTTTCCAACATTTCCATAGCCCACTGTACCCCCTCAGCTTCAAGTTGATCAACGGGAACCACTTTATTAACCAAACCCATCTCAACAGCTTCTTGTGCATTGTACTGCCTGCAAAGGTACCAAATTTCTCTCGCTTTTTTCTGCCCCACCAATCGTGCTAAATAAGAAGCTCCGAAACCACCGTCAAAACTCCCGACTTTTGGACCGGTTTGTCCAAATATAGCATTGTCAGCCGCAATAGTTAAATCACAAACAACATGAAGAACATGACCGCCACCAATAGCATATCCAGCAACCAATGCAACAACAGGTTTAGGAATTGAACGGATAAGTTTCTGTAAGTCTAACACATTTAAACGGGGTACGCCATCACCCCCAACATAGCCTTTGTCTGCTCTAATTCTTTGGTCACCGCCTGAGCAAAAAGCATATTTACCGTCTGCAGCAGGTCCTTTACCTGTTAAAAGAACAACGCCGATATTTTGGTCTTCGCGTGCATCAGAGAATGCATCATACATTTCTGATACTGTTTCAGGTCTAAAAGCGTTTCTTACTTCAGGTCTGTTGATAGTTATTTTAGCAATACCATCAAATTTTTCATAAATGATGTCTTGATATTCTTTCGAAATTTTCCAATCTATTTTCATTTTTGTGCCGTGCTTAAGAATTATTTGTTTTTAAAAAGTTAATAATTGAAGTTGCCGTAATCTCCGGCTTTTCTATATGTACGGAATGAGAAGCTCCCTCAATTACATCCGTAACAATATTTTTATTTCTCAATTTCATCTGACGAGAAATATCACAATATTTTTTGTCTAAAGAGCCGGTTAAAACCAATAACGGAATTTTAATATTCTTTATTCTCCCCCATTTATTCTTGGTTTTTCCCTGACCAAAACCGGTGATACACCTAATTAAACCGATTGTATCATTTTTTAGTTTCCTGTTCCTGTAAGCTAAAAAATCAGGTTCTTTCAAATTTTTTAACCCCGAAAACAGACTCAAATTCAACCAATTATCTGTAAAGCTTGCAATTCCGTCATTAATTAAGATCTCAACTATTTTATTATCCGCTTTGATTCTTTTATTCCTCTCGGCTTTAGAATTTATTCCGGGTGAGCTGCTTATTAAAATTAGTCCTTTTAAAAGATGCGGATAAGATAATGCAAAAGAAAGTGCTAATCTTCCCCCCATTGAATAACCGCATAAGTATGGTTTCTTTAGCTCCAATAAAGTAAAGAATCTGAAAATTAAATCTCTTAAATTTTTCTCCTCAAAGAAATTGCTCTTCTCAGGAGTTCCTGAATTACCGTGTCCCGGAAGATCAAGAAAAATTAAAGCTGTATCCTGTGAAAAATATTGTTCTATAGGTTCCCAATCAATTGAAGAGCCGGTAAATCCATGAAGAAAAATAATAGTGTTTTTGGCACTTTCTAAATCCCCTTTTATAGTGTAATATAAATCGCACCCTTCAAAATGAAAAATCATTTAGTTTTTACCCGATAAAGCCGTTAAATGAGAAGCTACAGAATCAACTAAGGCTTCTAAATTATAACCACCTTCTAAAAATGAAACTAAAGGAATATCCAATTCTTCTGTAAAAACTACGAATCTTTTAGTTATTTCACTATAATCTTCGGCAGTTAAATACATATTTGCCAATGGGTCGTCAATATGAGCATCAAAACCCGATGACAACAACACTAATTGAGGTTTGTAACTCTTTAATTTTGGAATTATTGAGTTTTCGATGATTTCGATATATTTTTCCCCTTTAGTGTAAGCAGGTAGAGGGAAATTCAGATTATATCCGTAACCAATTTCTTTACCTGTTTCATTTTCCTTTCCTGTTCCCGGATAAAGCGGAGATTGATGTAAACTTATAAAGAATACATCATCACGGTAATAAAAAATATCTTGTGTTCCGTTGCCGTGATGAACATCAAAATCGACGATTGCAATTCTTTCTAAACCGTATTTGTTAATTGCATATTCAGCAGCAAGAGCAATATTGTTTATTAAACAGAAACCCATCGGTTTTGATTTTTCGGCATGATGACCCGGAGGTCTTACGGCACAAAATACCCTCTTCTTTGACTCATTAGCAACCAAATCTATAGCTATCTTTCCTGCCCCTGCCGCCATTCTAGCAACGCTTAAGCTATACAGATTTACATAAGTATCTTCCTCTAACATTGTGAAAGTATCACCGGCGGGAGTTTTAATTACATCCAATAACTCCGGTGAGTGTACCGAAAGAATATCCTCATCTGTTGCTTCAACAGGTTCGTAAATCTCAAAATCTTCTTTGTTAGAAGTAATAAATTCAAGAATTCTTTGCAACCTCTGAGGTCGTTCGGGGTGTGAAGGAGCCCCTGCATGTTTAATTAAAAATTCTGAGGTTACTATTGCAATTTTACCCACTTTGCACCTTAATGTTTTGTTATTATTTCACAAATTTTATCGATGTAATCTCTCGCAATTCTTGAAGGCGAAGTATAATTCTGAAGTAGAATCGAAAAAACGAAGTAGTTTCCGTTGCTTCTTTTAATATAACCCGAAAGAGTACTAACCCCGCTCAAGGTTCCTGTTTTTGCGAAAACTTTTCCTTTGGCTATTGAATTGCCCATTCTATACGAGAGAGTACCGTCAACCCCGGAAACCGGAAGTGTGGAAAAGAATAAATTAAAGAGATTTTTGTCGTAGTCATAAATATAAATTAGAAGTTTTGTTAACAAATCAGCAGAAACTAAATTGTATCTTGACACACCCGACCCGTCAGAAATCCTGTAGTCTTTTGCATTTAATCCGGAGAGATTGATAAGGCTATCAACAAATTCAATACCGTCTCTAAAAGAAATATTACTTTCGCTTTTTAATCTACCCATTAATAGAATAAGCATTTCTGCATTCAGATTAGTGCTTCTCTTATTAAGTTGAGTTAGAGTTTTCGAAATTGAATTTGTTACACTTCCAATCAGTTTCCCTGCCGTATCTTTTGAAGATACATTTATAGATCCCGTGAATTTAAATCC
>JACSRR010000179.1 GCA_014879635.1 Ignavibacteriaceae bacterium
TCCGTCGTCGGCAGCGTCAGATGTGTATAAGAGACAGCATCTGTCGTTTCGACTTAACTCCGTGACCTGTGTTTTTTGCTTCACGGGATTTAATACTTGCAGTGAGAGCTTGTATTAGTTTTAAATAAAACTTTAATCACAAGATTAAAATCCTTATGTTGACTGCATTATTTGGTAGTTGTTAATAATTCAGTGAGCAGAAAAATCTAACTTTGAACTCCGAACACAGAACCTCGAACGATTTCTTTCTGTGTACTCTGGGGCTAATTTTTAACAGGTGGTTGAAAGTGGGGGAAAATCTAACTTCGAACTTAGTACAACAAACAATTACAAATTTCTCTGTGCTCTCTGGGGTTAATATTTAACAGGTGGTTCAAAGTCGGTTGAACATCGAACTTAGAACATTTTTTTACCACCTGATAATCATATTTACCTAATTTTAAAATAAAAAAAGCAGCCCGTAGCTGCTTTTTTGAAAAATTAAATTTTTATTCTGTTTTTTTAGGAGTTGGATGAGCTATCATTATCCAAGCTTCTTGTACATCAATAGCCACATAAGTAGGACTTTCGGGATTGTGGCATTTAACACAATATTCTTCCAAATTTTCATGAATTATTAAGCCGTTCCTAAGTGCCTCTTCTCTATTTTGCATTATCTTTAGGTCTTTATAGCCTGAGCCCGGACCGTGACAGGTTTCGCACTGCACACCGTCTTCAATTCTAAACTTTCCGCCTAAATTTGCGGGATCAATGTCGTAACCTGATGCATGACACCTCAAGCACAAAGTATTTTCGTGAGCCGGGGTCTCTAATTCTAACTCTTCGCAGATTTGATTTGCCTCGTCAGAAAGCAAAGTATTATATGCTTGAGCATGTTTAGAATTTTTCCAGATATCTAATTGCTTACCCTGTTTTTCGGTTTTATGACAAATTACGCAAGCATCTGTACCAATGTATTTATATTCTTGCGTGCTACCGGGTGGATCATCATCCGTTTGTACTGCGCCAATTACCATAAGCGCGAAGATTAAGAGCGGTATTAACCATAGTTTGCTCATCTTCTTACCTCTATAGCTTAATTTAGCTTTTTTATTAGCCTCAAAACTACTTTTTGTAGTCTTTACAAATGTAATTACGACCTTTATAAAAATCAAGTAAAATCGTCATTTATTTTTTACTTTTAACCGATTTTTATGTTTTTAAAAGATTTTTCCCCTATTGGAAGTTTCCTACTAATATAAATGCAGCCCAATAGTACGGATGCGTAAATTTTGGCATTTGTGAAACTGTTCGCTTTGCTTTATTTAATGCCTCAACTCTCGACATTGATTTCAGGTTTTTGTAAAATTCAGTCATCAAAATTGAAGTTGCTTCATCATCAACTTGCCAAAGCGATGCAACGACACTTTGAGCACCTACTTTCAGAAATGCATTTACGGGAGAAACCATCCATCCCTCAATAATCTCATCACCCATTGCAGTCATACATGCAGAAAGCGTAACTAATTTGAAATTCCTTAAACTGAGGCCGTAAATTTCGTCGATTGTTAATTTTCCGTCTTCTTGAGTTTCGGTATTTAACGCCATAGTCAGATAAGTATTTTTTGGATGATTGAAGTCAAGATTACCGTGTGTGGCAAAATGAAGAGTGTTAAAAGTATTTTTGCCCAAAGATTTCACTTTATCTTTTGTTGCGTCGTTACGAAAGAAAATTTGAGAATTTTCAAGTACTGCAGCTATATCCGTTAATTCATCTTCGGAAGCAGGGAGCGTGTTATCGCTATTTGCAAATCCGATTAATCTAAACGGATCCCCTTCACCCCTGTATTTTTTTGTAAAAGGGTCAAGAGAAGTTACATAGAAAATATCGTGCTTATCGCCCAAGAATCTTTCATTATCCATGGTTTCGGGGTTTCTAAGTACTTCAAAAGGTAGGTAGTACAATCTACCGAACGGAACAAAACAAATTTTCTTTTTGTCAGAAATAATCTCTTCAACAGGCTTAATTAAAAGATTGTAAAAGTAGCCCGCTGATTCATTAAATGATTCTAAATAACCGTCGTCATCTCTGCCTGAAACTGTTGTGAAATTACCCGGAATCATATCTCCCAACGAGGTAGGTATATATGAATCTTTAATCTCCTTAAAAAATGTAATTAACTTTCTTTCTACATCTGCCCTTGGTGCGTTCACAATAAATGCACCTACTGAGTCATAAGTTGCAACAAAGATATAGAGTTGGTCTTGACCCATTAAATAAGCTACAATAGCAATATCTTCGGGAATAAAGTCAATCATTGATTTAAAATCTTGCGGATTAACATTATTGCTAAAATAAGTGGCAAGGTTAGGAAATTTTTCTACAGTTTCATCAATAAAGCCGAGATATTCTTGTTCCGCAATTTGCTTTGTTGCTTCTAATTGAGCAATTTTATCACTGCTTTGTTGGTCAACAGGTTTAGATCTTTCCTTGTTAATTTCGGATTCAATCTGTTCTTTCCTTGTTTTGAGCTCTTGTTCTTTTTCAAAAGCCTTTTTCTGCTCAGGGTCATCAAATTTAGGAGTAATATTGGCGAATTGATTTTTTAATCCCTCGTTATAACTCATATCTAAATAAATCAGGGCGCTATCCGGCTTATTTTGTTGAATGTAAAGCTCAACAATAGTTTCAAAAATCTTCACTTTTATCTCGCCCGAAGAGAAAGTTTTAGCAGCAGATTCACCCCCTGCTAACTTGCCCCTAATCTCGTTCATTACTTCAACGGCTCTCTTTAAATTCGAAATACTCTCAAGCGGTTTATTCTCTTCTTTTAACGAAAGTGCTTTAAAATACAATGTATTATAGAGGTATTTGTTGTAACCGGTTTCTTCAGCTAAACTGATAGATTTGTCTAACTCTTTGATGGCGCCGGCATAATCTTTTTTGTGGTATAATATTTTCCCTTTAATATTATGGAAGTAAATTAGATTCAATCTTGATTCCGACTTATCAAGTACACTTTCAGCTAAATCAATAAAATAAATTGCCGAATCAAGCTCCCCTTCTTCCAAATTAATTTGAGCTAATACAGGGTAAATAACCTTCAAATTACTGTTTGATTTGATTGTGAGCGCATGGTTTGCAGCATCTCTCATCCATTTTAATGACTCTTCGTAATTTTTCATATCGAAGTAAACTTCTCCGATATTTGATTTAACCGTTGCAAGAAAATCACCCAAATAATTTAAATCTTGGAGAATTTGAAGCGAGCTAAAAAATTGCTTTAACGATTGCTCGTGGTCCCCCTGCCAATAATATATTGTACCGATATTATTTAACGGATAAGACCTGTTAAAATTATCTCCGAGATAAGAGTATATACTATCGCTCATGGCATAGTATTCCATTGCCGGTATATTATCAGCTTTAGTATTGTACAAATTTCCTAAAGAAAGGTAAGTGCTTGCTTTGCCGTAGGCGCTGTTATCTTCAACATAAAGCTCCAAACTTTTAATCAAATTCTCTTCTGCTTCTTTAAACTGACCTAAAAGTCTGTGGTAATCGCCTATACTGTTTAGTGCATTAGCCTCAACACCCCTGTTGTTAGCAGATTTAGCAATTGCGAGAGCTTCCTTGTATTTTTCGTAGCCTGCATTAAATTCTCCTTTCGAAATAAGCGCCCCGCCTAAAGAAATTAAAGTACGGGCAATTTCAGCTTTATTATCCATTGCTAAATAAACGGTATAAGCGGAGTCGAGGTAAGAGAAACCTTCCGATAGTCTCCCCATTTCGCCGAGTAGATGCCCCATCATTTTATAACTGTATGCAATATTGCTCTGATTGTTTAGCTTTTTGGCTAATTCAACCGCATCCAAGTAAATTGTATAGGCAGTATCAAATTCACGATAATACACATATTTTATTAATCCTAAATTCACCATACAATAAACGGCATCAGATAAATCATTCACCAAAATATTTAAGTCTAAACTCTTCTTGAAATAATCATAAGAAGCAATGTAATCCCTGTAATCATAATAGGCTAACCCTAAATCAAAATAAGTTTCTGCAAGAGCGTACTTATCGCCTATCTTGTCATAAATTAAAAGAGATTTTTCAAAATATTCGAAGGCTTTTCCGTAATCTCTTGCACCGTAGTATGTTTGTGCAATATCGTTGTAAGTTTTTGTTAACATAGAACTATCGCCGGCTAACTCATAGAATGCTTGCGATTTTTCATAACTCTCTAAAGCCTTTGCGGTTTCGCCGCTCTCTTTGTAAAGCCCTCCTATTTTTGACCAGGAATAACCCTGACCGGTCAAATCATTAAGAGCTTCCTTGATTTTGAGCGACATGTTATGATAACTTATTGCAGTTTCATAATCGCCTATATTCCAATAAGCTTGACCGACATCTGACCAACAACCCGCCGCAGAAGATGAATCATTTAATTCGAAATAAAGAACTGCAGCCGAATCGTAATATTCTATTGCACTATAATAATCAGCTAATTCAAAATAAACATACGCCAAACTTTTTAGAGTTTTTGCCGTTCTTTTCCTGTCTCCGGTTTCATCCGCTATTTTTAAAACCTTAAAATAAACTTCTAATGCAGTGTTGTTTAAATTCATTCTCTCGTAAGTATCTGCAATATTAGACATAACTGCCATTTTACTCGCAGCAGAGGCATTTGATTTGCTTGAATCATACCAGACCAATGATTCATTGTAAAGATCGGCTGCTTCTTTGTATCTATCTAAATTTACGAGAGTGTACGCTTTACCCCAAAGTGTTGAACCTATCGCTTCAAAATTATAATCACTCGGGTCTTGTTCAGCTAAAATTCTTTTATAATGAAGTGCCTTATCATAGTTTTCAATAGATTCTTGATATTTACCCCAATCAGAATAGTTCAATCCTATGTTGTGATAAATATAGGTGAGATAAAGTGTATCCTTAAGAGCCTCTGCCTGTTGAAGTGCAATTTCGTAGTGCTTACCGCAATCTTCATAATTATTCAATTCTTTAAGTACAAATGCCTTTTTAAAATTTGACTTCATTATTAAATCCGGGCTATTTATTTGTCCGCTAAAATATATTAAAGCATCAGATAAAAAGATTGAATTCTCGTACTCTCCCCTTTCAGTAAATGCATCAACAGAATCTAAAAGTGTAGTTACTATATCGTAGTCTTCAATATAAAATCCTTCTTCCTTGTATATTTTTTCAAAATTCCCTGCATAAGAGGGATTGAAAACTTTGTCGAGTATAATCCATGGTGAGCTGCTACAGTCATAACCAACCCAAGTAGCAAATTTTTCGATCATTTTAAAGCTTACACCAAGATAACTTGCGGGGTAATCTGAAACATATCTAAAATAATCGTATAAATCAAGGAAGTTTGATTTCATTAGTGCGTCATAAACTGAAAAACCCGCATATCTTCCAGCTGTTGAAGGCGTTTGCAACGATTCTTTATCATCAAACGATTCGAGAATTAATTTCATAGAATCAAGCTCCCAAGCCAAATACTTATCTCTGATTTCTTTTAACGGGAGTGTTTCATAATCATTCAGGTAGTTATAATTATACCATAAATCGGAATCATAATTTGTAAAACCTGCACCAATTCTCGCCATCTCTTTAAGCGGGTCTAACTTTGAAGATACACCGGTAAAAACCGGCGTGTAAACTAAATCATTGATGTAAACTCTTTTATCGTCAGAGTTAGGAGTGAGAAGTTTGAAACCAACTTTTGAGGTGTATTCGCTTACTTCTAAAAATGATCCGTAAGCAAGCCGGAAAACATTATGAAGTGGAATTTCCGGAAGTACCGAACCCCATATTTCAACTCTCCCGGCAGGGTTAACATTATCAAACTTACCCGCATTTATGGTGGCAACAGCAGAATCCTCAGTAATATACTCTAAATCCAAAATATAATATGTTACCAATTCTTCAATACCGGATGTTCTAGGCGAAAAAGTACTGGTTTCTTCGAATAATTTAATTCCGAGCATTGTATTATAAAGAGTGGAATACAAAATACCCGTTGCCTGTAAATTATGACTCTCGTTTGTTAAACTTAATACCTTTAATATTGCATCAACTAACTTGTTATAACCGTTAACCCCTCCGGCAAACGACGCAGATTCGGCGGCTTCTATATATTCGGCAGGAGATAAAGCACTTTTAGATGCTAACGACTCTAATTTCGAGAAACTTTGTTTCATTTTTTCGATTTCGCCCGAAAACTTCTGCAATTTTTCCGAAAAATATTCAACCTCTTCGAGATAATCTATAATCGTGAAATAGTTGATTGACCTTTGTATGATGGGAATTAATTCTTTATCGAAACCGAGAAGGCGGTAATAATAAATCAGATTGTCCGTTTTTGATTTTACCTGTTTGGGACTATCGAAAAGAATCGAATATTCGTAAGCCTTTTGAAAATATGTTAAAGCAACTGCATAGTTATCTAATTCGGCAAACGCCAAACCAATATTAGTTAGACCAATTATGTATGTTTCTGAAGTATCGGCTAAATAAAATGGAAGACAATCTGACCAGATTTTAATAGCATGGTTATACTTGCCTTCGTTATACTGTTCTAAGCCCGAATTAAAATACGCTCCTATCGAATCAGGAATTTCATACTTTTCTGAAAAGGCTCTCTCTATGCCGCCGGTTGCCCAGATCTTGGTGGATATAAGAAAGTATATCAGAAAAAGGGTCACTCTTCTATTCATTTGCTTATTCTTATTTTTATTTTGTGATATAGTTAAATTAGTCTATTCCTTTATACGAACCAATAGAATTTTTTTTCTTTTTTTTTAGAAA
>JACSRR010000214.1 GCA_014879635.1 Ignavibacteriaceae bacterium
CCGCCAATTTATTGCTTATGATTCAGACGGAATCCTCCATGTTGCGTTTTATGGGCAATCGGGTACAAACTCAAATACTTCCGAAATTTTTTACGGGAAAGAGAACGAAACCGGTAATTTTGACAATATTCAAGTTACAACTAATGAAACCGGTGATAATTATCCTACACTCTCTTTTGATGCCTCAGATAATGTTCATATCGGTTTTACCGGGAGGGATATAAACGGACTCTATCAAATCCAATACACAAACAATATTTCCGGAAGTTTTTCTACACCGTTTTATATCACCACCGGTGGGCTAAATAAAGCAACACCTTTTTCGAAGGTGGGGAAAGATAGTATCATACACTTTGTCTATTTTACTTATACTTCAGGAGTAGATAATGTTTACTATCGAAATTACAATTATGTTACCGGCTTACTTTCAAACGAAGTGTTTTTAGTTTCGGGAGAGACAGGAGGTGATTTTGATGCCGCTTTGGATGTAGATTTAAATGGATATGTTCATATTGTTGTTAAATCCGGGAACGGTTTTAGTGGTCCGCTCAAATATTTTAACAATACTTCCGGTTCAATAGCAGAATACCCCACAGGTGTTTCGGTAAATGTATCCACTCCAAGAATTTCTATAGATAATCAAAACTATGTTCATATTGTCTATAGACACGAGGCTGTTTACAGATTGGAATATATTAATAACAAAACCGGTGCCTTTTCTACCCCTGTTCAAATTACACCTGCCGGTCAGCGACCCGCTTTCTCACAAAACATTGCAATTGATGATAGTAACCGTGTGTATGTTATTTATCAGTCAAGCGTGGCAACATCCGGAAGAGGTTTTTATCTCGTTTACGGAAAAGACGGCAACTTCAGTGATACCCTCAATATTTACGATATTAAATCCCCTTATGTTACAAGAAATCAATCGGCTGTTGCTGCAAGAAAAAATGGCGAATTAGCCTTAACTTTCGCTCAAGGTGGTGTAATTAACAGCGTAGTTTTGTGTGACATTCTAATTAGTAGAGTTTCTTTATTTGAAAACCCGGTTTTAACCAATTTGACAAGCAATCTGGATTTCGGCAATATTTACACCGGTATAACGGATACTTTAATGTTAGAATTAAAAAATACCGGAACCGGAAATCTTCAAATTAATAGTTTTGAAATTGATAATGCAGCGTTTTCTCTTGATATAGCCACTCCTTATATTATCCCGTTTGATTCTACCGTTAATATTCCGGTATATTTTTTACCTTCCGATACAATTGATTATAACGGCAATCTCAAAATTTTTTCAAACAGTACCGGCATTAATCCTGTTGAAATTGAATTAAACGGATCCGGATTAGGTCGCTCCGTCATCACTTTTAACAAACTCTCTTTTGTACTTAATTCTGATAATATTTGGACTGATACTTTAATTGTTACTAACTCAGGCTCGGCAATGGGCAGGGTAGATTCAATTTTATCAACTATTAATAATTCTCAGGGAGTCGGATTTTTCTCTGAATATGAGAACTTTTTTGTTCCGCCCGGTGAATCAATTCCATGTTTGATTATGATTGCAATTCCCGTTAGACAAAATTTGAATCATGATACAATGTTTGTTTATAGTAATGACCCTTTTAATACGGTTGTTGAATTTGAAATTCTGTGGGAACAACCTTCAAGCATCAAAGATAATGAGTTACCGAAAGATTTAAGTTTATCACAAAATTACCCTAATCCGTTCAACCCTGAAACAGTAATAGAATTTAGCGTGCCCGAATCAAGTTCAGGCTTTATAGAGCATATTTCGTTAGTTGTTTACGATATTACAGGTAACATAATAGCTGAATTATTTAACGGAGAAAAAGAACCGGGTGTTTATAAGTATAGTTTTAATGCGGGCAATTTTGCAAGCGGAATCTATTTTTATAAACTTAGTATGGGTAATAAATCTATTACAAAAAAATTAATGTTACTCAAATAGACATCTCAGGTTTTCATAACTCATTATTTAGAATACAAAGGTTCCCCAAAAGGAGCCTTTTTTATTTTTAAAAATGTGTGTGAAAAATAAATTCAAAAATCCTTATTCAGGCATTCTAAATTCTGAGTCTTTCAACTCAGGCAAGGGATTATACGGTCTTGGGTATCCGTTTTCAATTTTAAGTGTCATAAAATGTAAATGCGTAGGTGATCTTTTAGGGTAGGCATTTAACCCTGTTCTTCCCATTGTTGCAATTTTATCCCCTCTTTTTACTAAATCACCCGGCTTAACAAAAACAGAATCATTATGGGCATAATAAACCATTGCATCCATATAGGGGTCATAAATATAGATGTAATTTCCACCTTTTAGGGTTGATTGCGGAGTCCACCCGGTGTTTACGGTAATAACAATTCCGTCATTTACAGAAAGAATATATACCGGTTTTCCGGTTCTGTCATCAAGATTATCTTGATTTCTATCTCGTACAAAAATATCGTGAGCCGGATGAATAAATCCTTTTGCTCCTTTTTTGAAGTAGTCATATTCACCCGTAATATAACCCGTTCCTCCTCCTCCTATATCGCCGGTACCGTAACCTTCAACCGGGAAAACCCATTTGTTAACCGCAGAATCTTTAACTAAAAGAGTATCTGAGGCTTCTTTCAAATCTTTCCAAACATCCCAAAAGAGCTCCATATCTTCAGCTTGAGTTAGCATTGTATCTCTATGCATCAAATAATAAGCGTGAAATTTTTCTCCGGGGTTAATTGTATCATTAATTACAATCGCTAAAAGTGAATCTTTTAAAAATTGTTTGCTATAGCTAAGTTCTTGACTAAAAATCAGTGTGTTAATTAATATAAGAAATAAAAATATTTTCATCTTTCTCCATAATTCGATAAATACTTAAAACAAATAAAATGGAAATTTGCTTAATTAGTTACCTGTTATTCTAAAAAAAATGTAAAAAGTTCCTTGAATACACATCTTTACGAAATCAAATCAATTCCCGAAAGATTAGAAGCAAATCCATATTTTACCGGAAAGGGAATCACAATTTGTGTGATTGATAGCGGCTTCTATTACCACCCCGATTTAACTAAACCTGTAAATCGAATTTTAACTATTAAAGATATTGCTACACCTCAAAGAAAGGATTCATACTATAAGTACCCACATAATGATAATTGGCATGGTATGATGACTTCAATAGTTGCCGCCGGAAACGGTTCACTTTCTAACGGTAGATACAGAAGTATAGCCCCGAATGCCAATCTTGTTCTTTTGAGAGTCAAAACCGTTTTAGGTATTTCTGCAACAAATATTAGTAGGGGTATCAGGTGGGCAATCGAAAATAAAGAGAGATATAATATTCGAATTATCAACCTTTCTATTACCGATGATTACCCGCTACCTGCCAAAGAAAGTATTGTTTCTATTGCCGCTGAAGAAGCTTTCGAAAAAGGTATTGTTGTTGTAGCCGCAGCGGGTAACAATCCTAATGCTCCTTTAAAACAACCTGCAAGCTCTCCTAATGTTATTACTGTAGGAGGCATTGTGGATAATTATTCTCAGAACACTACCGGTATAAAATTATACCATTCTACCTACGGGAAAACGCTCGATAACCTGTACAAACCGGAAATTTTAGCACCTGCTGATTTTATTCCTTCTCCTATTCTTCCCGGCAGCGAAAAAGAAAGCGATGCAGAAATTTTATTTGAAGTTCTAAATCTACCCGAAGAAAAAATTGATGCTTTTGCAAAAAAACACAAGCATATTATCAACTTTCAAAGACTGTTCGGGAAGAGAAATAATATCTCTTTGAAAGAAAAAGCTATGCGAATGATAGCAGAAATGAAATTAATTGACCCTAATTATATGACAGGTGACGGTACTTCTTTAGCAGCACCAATTGTTTGTAGTGTAATTGCCCAAATGCTTGAGGTTAATCCTCATTTATCCCCTCAAAATGTTAGGGATATTTTAATTGATACGGCTGTACATCTAAAAAACAGACCCGCTATCAGACAAGGTGCCGGAGTAATAAATCCGAAAGCTGCCGTAAATAGTGCTGAGATATCTACATCAAAACCGGTAATTGATCACCAAAATTCTCCTGTAATCGATTACGAAAAAAATATTATGATTTTCAGATTTAAGGATTCTAACGCTACCAGAGTAAATTTGTGCGGTACCTTTAACAATTGGGATAAGAACTCTTTTATGTTAAGGAAAAGGCGCGCCGGATGGTGGATGATTGAATTACCACTTCTAAAACAAGGTAAGTTCTTTTACAAATACTTAGTAGATTCTACAAAATGGGAAATTGACCGTTTAAACCCAATAAAAGAACCGGACCCTTTTAATGGCTTTAATAGCGTTGTAGAAATTAAATGAGAATGCTCCCATAATATTTTGGATAAACGGGAGCACGCAAAAATTTATGTCCGGGAGCACTATTCTAATTTAGATTTATTCTATACACTAAATATTTAACTACAAAATGGCACCGGTAGTTAAACTTCAAATTCCCAGTTTTTTTCAATTTTATCTGTCCATTCTGAGATATATTTATTGTAATCAAGATAACTATCTAAAATTTTCTTAGCTTCCGGGTTTGAGGAAGAAAGTTCTTTTACAACCTCGTTAGAAACTTTTTTTAAGGTGTCAATTACGGGTCGGGGGAACTCTTTGAAAATAACATTCCCTTCTTTTCTTAATTTAAGATAATACTCAAAATTCTTGGCATACATCTCGATACTAATTTCAAAATCGGTTTTTCTGATTGCCAATTTAAGAATTTCTTTGAGGTCTGAAGGTAACTCTTCAAAAGCTTTG
Organism: Ignavibacteriaceae bacterium; assembly: GCA_014879635.1. GTDB lineage: Bacteria > Bacteroidota > Ignavibacteria > Ignavibacteriales > Ignavibacteriaceae > BA9. The sequence continues at coordinate 4,820 of JACSRR010000214.1, forward strand.
TTATTGATAAATATTTCAGTCATGCCGGAAGGTTCTTGCCAACCGGGAGAATAATAATATTTTGCCACCTTGTGAAATCCCATAACATAGTCATGATACGGACCCACCCATTCTAAAGCATCTATCACTCCCCTTTCTAAATTAGTGTAAAGCTCTGAACCCGGAGAAAGAACAGCTGAACCACCGAGTTTAGTGATAACTTTTCCACCTAATCCGGGTATTCTCATTTTTAAACCTTTGAAGTCTTCAACCGAATTAATCTCCTTTTTAAACCAGCCGCCCATTTGTCCGTAAGTGTTTCCGCAAGGAAAAGGGATAAGATTAAATTTGGAGTACAAATCTTCCCAAAGTTTCATACCACCGCCGTAAGCTAACCATGAGTAAGTTTGATTAGCGTCCATACCGAAAGGGATAGTAGTGAAAATTTGAGCTGCGGGAGATTTCCCTGCCCAATAATAAGAAGCCGCATGTCCTATTTGTGCTGTACCTGTTCTTACTGCGTCAAAAGATTCTAATGCCGGTACTAATTCACCGCCACCATAAACTTGAATTTTTAACCTGCCGTTTGATGCTTTTTCGATATTTTCAGAAAAGCGAAGCAACTGCTCACCGTAAATAGGAAAATTGGGTGGCCAAGCAGTAACCATTTTCCAATTAAATTTTTGAGATGAAGCGTTTGTTGAACCTCCCGTTTCTTTCGCTTTACAGGAAGCAAAAATTGAAGGTATAGAGATAGCAGCACCTGTTAATAAGGCTTTTTTTAAGAACTTTCTTCTCTTTTCCAATTTAATAACCCTTTTCTATTATTAACTATTTTATTCTATTCTTTTGATTATCATAATAGTTGCGTCATCTTCCCATTTTGAATTGTTACCGAATTTTTCGACATGGTCAAAAATGAGTTCTAAAATTTCTTTTGCAGATTTAGTCAAGTTTGCTTTAACTATTTTTTCAATTTCGGTTACCGAATAGAATTCATCATCTTTATTTTTTCGCTCTAAAATACCGTCGGTAAAAATTACTAAAACACCTCCGATATCAATATGAGCAAAAGCCCTGTGGAGATCGATATCTCTGAAGGCACCAAAAATTAAACCGGTTGGTTGCAATTCAATCACTTCACTGCCGTTAAAAAGTAAAGGACTCGGGTGCCCTCCGTTGGCATAGAAGAGGTTTCCGTTTTTTTCTAATTCTGCAAAAAATAATGAAATGAAACTTGTAGAATAAGCGCCTCTGTAAATAACCTCATTTAGTTTTTTTAAAGTATGCACCATTTTCATGTGTTTTTCGACACCCATTCTTAATCCGGTTACAACATCTCTAACCATAAGAGCAGCAGGTAATCCGTGCCCGCTTGCATCACCCAAACAAAAGCCAAATTCATCATTTTCGAACAAGTAAAAATCGTATAAATCACCCCCAACTAATTCAGCAGGGATAGAATAAGCGGCAATATCATATCCCGGAATTATGGGAGGTGCAGCAGGTAAAAGGCTTTGTTGAATGCGTGCCGCCTGTTGCATTTCGCTAATTACAGCTTCAGAAAATAATCTGTAATTAATAGCCCTTCTAACTGCATTCATGCAAAACTCTATTTCTTCTCTAACCCAACCACTTTTCAGGTCAAATACGAACACCCATCTATTTTCCGGGCTGTGTACTAACAACCCTGCAGGAACCGAATATTCAAAAGAGCTCTGCATTTTAAATTCTCCTCCCTCAAGAGGATTGTCAAAAATGTAACTCCGTGATTTAATAATAGACATAAGAGCTTTTGAATTTAACGAAATCTTCTTAACTAAGCCGTCTCTAATTTCTCCTTCTATAGGAAAAATAAGTTCAAAACCCATGTTAGTTTCTTGATAGATTCTTCCGTCGTAGATACTTAGGTCATCGCCAAATGTTTGTTCTAACTTTGTTACAATGTAAAAAAGAAAATCTTCACCCGACTTTTCTTTTCCAATTTTAGAGAGCAAGTAATCAAGTTTTCTATAAAATATTT
>JACSRR010000322.1 GCA_014879635.1 Ignavibacteriaceae bacterium
TTTTCTTTAACATCATTAATTTTATTTAACGGGCTTGTACTATTAATAGCTCTTTCGTTTGGTTTTTCAACAAATGAAAAATCTCAGATGAATAGAGAATTGTGGATAGTTGCTTTCCAAAATTATTTTAATGAGTATGACAAGGCAAGAAGCGAATATCTTTCCCGTCTGCCTGACAGTTACTCTTTACCTGTTAAAGAGCAAAGCCCTAATGAAAAAGAGATAGTTGAAGATCAGATAATCCCCCTCAATGACCTTAAATTCTCAGAACAGTATAATGATACAATTCCGGATGCTGATTCAACTACAATTGATTCAACACTTTCAGACTCTCTTTATAGCTTCACAGATGAACCAATTGATACAATTCCCGTTGATTCACTAAAAATAGATTCAACTGCACGAGTTACACACTTTAAAACTCAGAGATCTGATGTTCCTTATACATCTATTTACACACCTAAGGGGAGCGCCTGGTATGCAAAACCGACTAACATTAAAAAAGTTTACGAAATAGATTCAACCGGAAAGTATGTAACTATTAAAGAGATGATCGGTAACGAGATAGTTAAAATTATTTTAAGTATGCCTATCGAAGACTATCTGCGGTTGAGATTAGGCGCAAAAGAAAATGAATCTTGGCAAGAACTTGCATACAGATACGAATTAAAATCAACAACAAAAGAATTATCGGAATTTTTAAAAGATATTACCGATTTTGAAATCCCTCTGCCGAGTGTAGGGTTTTTAAGCATTTTCGGTCCACCTGTTATTAGCTTAAAGATAAGCGGTGCGGTTGATATTCATGCTGCGTGGAGAAATGAAACAACCGAAGGTATTACAGCTTCAAGATTAGGCAATACAAGAAATGAGCCCGATTTCAGACAACAGGTTCAAATAAATGTGAACGGTACAATCGGTGATAAATTGCAGATTTCGGCTGATTGGAATACAGAAAGAAACTTTGAGTATGAAAACCAGTTAAAAATTAAATACACCGGTTATGAAGATGAAATTATCCAAAGTATCGAAGCGGGTAATGTGTCTCTTCAAACATCTTCTTTAGTAGGTGGCTCCGAAGCACTTTTTGGCGTAAAAGCAAATTTCAAATTTGGACCTTTTACATTAACAACTCTTCTATCACAGAAAAAAGCCGAAGTAAAAGAAAAAGCGGTTGAAAGCGGTTCTACCTCGCAAGATTTTTCTAAAAGAGCTTATGAATATTCAACCAACCACTTCTTCTTAAACGAAGTTTACGCAGATACATCGGCACAATTAAATTTATTTTTCAAGTATTTCGGAAATCCCACACCTGTTATTGACAGAAGATATTATGTAAAAGATATTGAAGTTTGGAAATCTATCAATCAAACTCTTAAAGACCCAACTGAACGCGATGCTAATGTTTTTATAGATTTACCACCAAGATTTGAAAATCAAGTGTATCCTGATAGCCTTCGTTCAACGGAAGTTGAAGAATTACCGGGTGTTCAGGTAAAAGGTAGATTTTTAAGAATGCAGAGGGATGTTGATTATACTTTGCATCCCGAAACCGGTTTTATCTCCTTTAAAACAAATATTCAAGATTTCGATATAATTGCCGTTTCTTACCGTATTGAAAACGGAAATGACGGTAATCCCGCCGATGATTTATTTTACGGTGAATTTTTGGATGCAGGAGCAGCTGCCGATACCTCAAGAAGACTTATTCTTAAACTAGTAAAACCCGCCAATCTTCAACCTCAATTAACTAAAGCTTGGAAATTACTCTTAAAGAATATTTATCCTATCGGTGGTAGAAATATTAAAGAAGAAGGGTTTGAGTTTGACATTAAATATGAAGTTGACGGCGGAGATCCTCAATCTGTTCTCGGTGATGTAAGATTACTGCAAGCATTTGGATTAGACCAAGTTGGTCCGAGTAAAGTACCACCCCCGGACGGTAAATTTGATTATAAACCACAATTAACAATTTTCCCTGAAACAGGAGAAATAATATTTCCATATCTGGAACCGTTTGGCAGAAATATTCCCCCAAGTCTTCCAAACGCTGATTCTTTGAGATATTTGGCTGTTTATGACCAATCTGTCACTTTTGCACGCCAAGACAGAATCAAAGATAAATTTGTTTTAACCGGTAAATTTTCCGGTGAAGCATCTTCGGTTTATCAGTTAAGTTTTAATATGGTTGAAAATTCAGTTAAAGTAATTCTTAACGGAAGAGAATTAACTCCCGGAACCGATTATGTGGTTGATTATAATATCGGTCAACTAACTATACGAAACCCTGCGGCATTAGTACCCGGAGCAAACTTAAGAATTACTTACGAAGAGAACGATTTATTCCAGTTAGCTTCAAAAACTTTGTTTGGTGCAAGAGGTATTTTAGACCTTGGCAAGAGAACAAAATTAGGGTTCTCCGCCTTAACTCTTTCGCAACAGACTCTATCTGATAAGGTGAGAATTGGTGAAGAACCGCTTAGCAATTTTATCCTCGGTGTGGATTTTACTACAGGGCATGATTTACCGTTTTTAACCAAAGCAATAGATCAAGTTTTTTCAACTAAGGAGATGAGTACTTTTACTTTTTCGGGTGAATTTGCTTATATGAGTCCCGATCCCAATACAAAAAAGAGTACTATTGAATCTGATAACGGTAGAAGTATTGCATATATAGATGATTTTGAAGGTGCAAAGAGAACTATCCCCGTCGGTATTTCTTACGGTAGTTGGAAAGATTTATCAGGACCTGATAGTGTTAGGTCAATGAGCGGATTAACAAGACAACAGAGAATGAATTTTAAAGCTAAATCATTCTGGTTTAATGTTTTGCCTTCTGATGTTCTAGTTAATAATATCTGGCCCGAAAGAAGAGTTGCAAGGGGTGACGAGCAAGTAACAGTTTTAGATTTCGTTTATATTCCTGATTCGCCCGGAACATACAATTATACGCCTAATTTTACAGACCCTACTAAGTCGTGGGGTGGTATGATGAAGGTGCTTTCTTCAACTGCAAGCAACTTGGTTGATGAGAATATTGAATTTATAGAGTTTTGGTTAAACATCAGAACTATGCCAGAAAACACAAAATTGTACATGGATATGGGCAAAATTAGCGAAGATGTTATACCTAATAACAGATTAGACACAGAAGATAAGTTCCCGCAGAATGATTTGATTGATGAAGGCGAAGATACGGGTATGGACGGGCTGTTTGACCCTGAAGAGCGACAGGTGTTTAATAGTAACAGACCTGACCCGAGTAATGATAACTTCGCTTTTATAAATTCTCCGGTATTTGATCTTTTTAACTATTATTATATCAACGGAACGGAAGGGAATGCTCAATTAACAGATATTGGCAGAATTCCTGATACAGAAGATTTAAATAGAAACGGTGCACTTGACCAGGCTAATTCATATTACAGATATGAAATCCCTATTGATACAAATACACAAACTAATCCGTTTATAGTTGGTGGCGGAAATAACGACGGATGGTATTTATACCGTGTACCGTTAAAAGATTATGTTCTTGAAGTTGGATCACCAAGCTTTACATTAATCGAGTTTTTCAGATTATTTGTTACCGGCGTAGATAAAATGGTTGCATTGAGATTTGCAGATTTTAATCTTGTGGGTAACCAATGGCGAAAAGCAATAGATAATGATACAGTACTTTCAGTTACGGTTGTAAATATAGAAGATAACCCCGGTTATACCAGTCCTCCGGGAGTTCAAAGAGAGAGAGACCGCAGCAGACCGGATCAAGAAATTTTCAGAAACGAACAATCATTAGATTTAATAATTTCGGGATTACAACCGGGTGATACAAGAGAAGCCGTTAAATATCTTTTCAGACCTTTGGATGTTTTTAATTATTCCGAAATGAAATTATTTGTTCACGGTGATTCACTTCAAATACCCGGGTCAGTATCTTATGAACCTTCACCCGGAGAATACTCTGCAGAAGTATTCTTTAGATTCGGTATTGATACAAACAACTATTACGAATATAGAAAACCGGTTACTCCCGGTTGGAACGAAATTTCGATTTTGTTTAGTGAACTGACAGCAATCAAACAAACGAGAGATTCCGTTAATCAAACCTACAGGTATCCGGTACCCGGAAAGCCGGGTCACTTTTATGTGGTTAAAGGTAATGCAACTTTAACATCAATCAAGTTTTTATCGGTTGGTATAACAAATATAAATCCGAATTATGCTGTGAGTGGCAATGTTTGGGTAAACGAGTTGAGGGTAATAGGTGCAGATGATACCCCGGGTTGGGCTTATACTGCCTCAACTTCCATAAAATTTGCGGATATTTTAACTGTTAATGCTAACTTAAGTCAAACTGACCCATATTTTCACCGTTTGAATGACCGTTTTGGCTCTAGAGTGGAAAGTCGAAATTGGGGTATCTCAACCGATTTAGATGTTCTAAAAGTATTACCGTTTAAAATGCCCGGAAGTAATTTCAGAGTAAATTATTCGCACACAGAAAGTGTAGGTAATCCGCTTTATTTACCGGGAACGGATATAAAAGTACAAGAGGCTGCAGCACAATTGCGGGCTAAAATGTTAGCAGAAGGAGCATCCGAAGCAGAAGCAGCACTTGCGGTTGAGCAGACAATTACCGATGCACAATCTATGAATATTTCGGATACTTGGACTTTTGCTAATATTCAGTTAAAAATTCCCGTTGATTTTTGGTTAATTAGAGATACATTTAACAATCTCACATACAATTTTAACTACAACAAAACTTTCAGTAGAAACCCTACAACTTTAGCCAGTAGAAACTGGATTTGGAATGCATCTATAAATTACGCATATAATTTTAGTGCAGAAAATTACATTGAACCAGGTAAAATTCCTTACATAGGCGAACCAATTCTTATATTTGACGATTATAAAGAAGCAAGAATAAATTATACGCCGCAAACATTCAATTGGAATATAACCGCAAGAAGGTCGTTTAATTTTAACCAAACAAGGCAACAAGGGCTGAACCTTTCTCAAACAACAGAGTCACGCGATTTTACTGCAAACCGTGGTTTTAGTTTTAATTGGAGAATAACTGAAAAAGCCTTTTTAAATGTGTCTGCAAACTATTCGATGGACATTGCCTCATCCTTAACTCACCTTGAAACAGACCCGTTTAACCAACCGAGACCGGAAAGCTTAATTTGGTCAGATATTTTTGGCGGCGAATTTTTTGGCAGGGATTTTAGATTTAATCAAAGTTTAGATATTAGAACAGCACCAAGACTCCCTTCATTGTGGGATTTAAATAAGTTCTTCCAAATTACCGCCGGTTATAATGTTAGATATTCATGGAATAACGATTTTAGACAACCTGAAGTTGGAAGAAGTGCCGGTTATAACAACAGGTTTACATTCGGGTTGAAATTACGGTTAAAAGCTTTAACTGCTCCTTTATTTGCAGAATCTCAGCCCACAACTACTCCCAAACAAACTGAAACTCAGCAACCGAGAAGGCAGAGAGATTTTGATACAGAGAATCAAGAGGAGAAAAAAGAGGGAGAAGAGGCGGTTACTCAGCCGGAAGTGGTTGCATCAGACGAACCTGTTGAAGACAAACCTTCTGCACTTACTAATGTGCTCGGATTGTTGAAATCAGTAATTAATATTGTTCTATTTGATTATGAGAACATCTCATTTGATTTCTCTAATGATAACACGGTTTCAAATTCGGGTATTGCCGGGTATGGAAACGGATTTAAAAACTTTTGGGGGTTTAATCAATCATTTAGCGAAGGTCCGTCAAGACTTTATATGCTTGGACTTTCACAAGATGTTGGTGCCCGCGCAAGAAACGGAAACTTAACCGATAATTTTAATGAAAGAAATTCGATTGATATTAGAACTTCCAAACCACTTTGGGAAGGCGCCAGAATAGAAATTAACTGGAAAGTTGGTTGGAATACAAATAAATCAACCTCGCTTACGAGTGATGAAGATGGTAACCTATTCGTATCAAATATTTCTTCAACCGGTACAACAACAAGATCATTTATGACTTTGCCGCCGGTATTTATATTCTCGATATTTAAAAACGGTATAGCCAGAGTTAACGAACTTTACAATCCGGAATCAACCGAAGATTCAAAAGGGCTTAATGAAGCTTTTGTACAGGGTTTTGAAACGCTGCCTTGGCTTTCTTCTCTTGGTCCTTTTGCCGAAATTACAAATTATATTCCTCGTCCAAATTGGAGAATAACTTGGGACGGATTAGAAAAACTCGGTATTTTTCAAGGTTTTGCAAGAAGAGTGTCACTTGATCATTCTTACTCTTCAGAATATACCGAAGGTTGGAAAATTACTCCTGACGGTGAAAAAGTATTGCAAAGTCAAAAAATTAGCTACGGATTTTCGCCTTTGGTTGGTATGAATATGACCTTTGTGGATGTGTTTGGCGGAAATTTAACCGGTAACTTGCGGTTTTCTACAAAAACAAGCTATGATTTAGGGCTATCAACGCAGAATATTACCGAAAACTCATCTCGTGAAATTGGTATAACATTAAATTTCACAAAATCAGGTTTTGAGGTTCCGTTATTTGGTGTATCTTTGAAAAATGATATTGAGTTCTCTTTTAGTTACTCTAATTCCAAAAACTCGTCGGTTATTTTTGATATGACCCGTTACACTGATTCGGGAACTCCTCAAAACGGTACTAATACAGTAACAATTGAACCGAGAATTAAATATGTAATTTCATCGAGAGTTACGGTATCTTTATTCTACAAGAGGGTTGATACTACTCCGGAAGGGGCATCGATGTAGGAGG
>JACSRR010000327.1 GCA_014879635.1 Ignavibacteriaceae bacterium
GGATATTAATCAGCCTATATAAATAATTCAATTTTCAGTTACTTTAAAATTCTTTTAATTGCTTCTTTAGTTACATTAATCAAAAAGAGGGCTCTAATCATCATATTAGCTTGTTCACGCGTAGATTTGAACAAATAGAGGGCAAAAATTGGTGCTGAGTATGAAATTAGAGTTGCAATTGCAGCCCCACTTATACCATAAGCTTGAATCAAAAAAATGTTTAGAACAATATTAAGAACCAAACCGATAGCAGTTCTATAAAATGAGATTTTAAGAAGATTTTCGGCTAACAAATATTGTGAGCTTGCAACTCCGAGAAAACTGAAAACGGCAGCCCAAACATAAATAGCCATAACAATTCCCGCACCTTGATATTTATCGCTGTATAAGAGCCAAATAATTTGTTCAGAAAAAATGGTAACGGGGATTGCAAAAGAGAGTGCAATTAGAGCCATTAAATCGTACAATTTTTGGATTCTTGAAAGATATATGGTTTCGGAAGTTAGTTTGGCGTTTACAATTGCAGGAAAAAGAGCTGTACAAACTGCAACCGGTACAAAGAAAGGAAGTTCACTTATTTTAACTGCGGCTGCAAAGATACCTGTTTGGTAAGAATCGAGCATGTTTTGAATTAACACTTGATCAATCCTGGAGTAAAATGAAACCATAATGCTTGCAAGAATAATAGGCCAAGAAATCTTAAGCAATGAGGTTGCAATTTCTGAACTAAATTTCCAACTGCCGGTAACTTTTTTTACTTTTGGAATTAAAGAAGTATAACCGGCGGCTGCTATAATTATTTCTAATGTTTGAACGCCGGCAAAATAAATTAAACCGGCTTGCAAATAAATTAGAATTAGTTTCACTATTGAAGAGGCAATTACAGATACAAATAGAATGATTGTTGTGTATTTAATCTGTAACCTGGCTTGAAAGTAGTAATCAAGAACATAAATACTTTGAAAAACTGTACCTGCAGTTATAATCAGAATCAAACTTGAGTTATACGCAGATTCACCGTTAATTAGTAAAGCCAAAACCACAACAATTAAAACAATTGCCGCACCAATCAACCGTAAGAAAAAAGCAGTTCCTAAATAGGTCCCAACTTTTTCCGGAAACTTTAAAATTTCCCGTACAGCAATATTTTCAATTCCGAGTGTAGCTATAAAAGCAAAAAGAGACGAAAAACTTATGGCGTAAGAAAGTAAACCGAAATCAGCCGGACCAAGATACCTGATAACATACAACGAAACTGCAAAACTAACCAACATACGGATAACTTTTTCAGCAAGCGCCCATGAAGAGTTAGCGAAATACTTTTTGAAGCTTTCGCTCCCGAAATTTATTTTAGTTTCGCTTATTATTAAACCTCTTTTTCTTTACCGGGTTTTTCTGTTTTTAAGTCAGTCTCTTCTTCTTTTTTACTTTTGAAATAATTAAGTGCAAGAGTGGTAATAAGCCCTAGAATTAAAAAGGAACTTAAGCCTAACGACACATATACCGACAAAAACCAACTAGCGGGGGCAAACTTAAATTCAACCTTATGTTCACCTTTGGGAACAACAATTCCCATAAAATTGTGATTCGCGTTGTAAATTTGAGTTTCTGCACCATCTATAAATGCTTTCCAACCTTTTGCGTGGAAAGAAGTATTAAAGAATAAGAAATTATTACCGGATGCTTTCACTAATGCTTCTATTGATTCATCAGTATATTTTGTTATTGTTACAAAAGAAGTTGAATCCGGTTTATCTACCTGCATTGATTCATCGTGAAGATATGCTACTTTTGATGCCTGAAATCCGTTTGCTTTAGTTAAATTAAGGAATTCAAGTCTGCCCAATGTTGCAACAGAATCAATAAAAGATAATCTGTTCAATGCACCGTCATTTTTAAAAATATATGTTTTAGCGGCTTCGTTTGCGTAAACAGGCTGCAACCCTGGGGTAGCATAGCCGGGGTTGTCAAAAATGAGGTATTTTACTCCTGTCATATCCCAAAATGCGGGAGTAATAGGACCACCCAGTACATCCATAAAATCTTGATAATTTCTTGGTTTGATTGCAGAATATCCAAATGCATCTTCCAGCAAAAAGTAAGCGTTCAGGTTGTTATTGGCACCTACAGAGCCCGGACTTCTATCCTGTTTCAAATTTAAAATTCGGAACGGGTTTGATTTATCTTCTGCGTTATTAATAAACTTCACATAATCGGGCTCATTATATGTTTGTTGAAGCTGAGTAGAGTCAGTATAATCAGCACCTCTAGAACTGATTCTTCCTAAATCTATAAGTGTAACTATGCAGGCAGTGAGTAAGAAAAGCGACATAGAAAGTTTTTTTTCAGCGTATAAATAGGCAGTAAAAAAGACAATTGCAGAAAAAAGCATTGCAAAAAGAGTATCTGTAGCAAACATATTTCCCGCAATACCTGCAATGTCAATGTTATACTCCTTATATCCGCTGATTAGTCTTGTACCGGCTTCAGAGGCAGCCATACGGCTTGTAAACCACGATACCAAAACGCTGTTTGCTAACAAAGAAAGGATTGTTAATGCCCCAAATGAAAAAGCAGAATATTTCAACAATTTTTGTGCAAATTCATCCCTGTGCTCTAAGAGTGAAACAATCTTCATTAATCCGAAACCAGCCAAAACAGGGAAGATCAACTGAACAATAACTAAAAACATTGAGGGTACTCTGAACTTATCAAAGTAAGGGAAGTAGTAGAACATTAAATCAAAAAAGACCGGGAAATTCTTCCCAAAAGCGATAAGAAGGGCAATTACCATTAAAATTGTGAAAAAGCGAACTGCCTTTTCTTTCCACATGGTTATCATTCCAAAAAGTGCAAGGAAAAAGACAACAACACCCATATACATAGCAACATCAACAAAGGGCATCTGCCCGAAATAAGTATTTACTTTAAATTCTCTACCCGGTTGTAACTCTTGACTTGAATTTCCGAATCCGTAAAAACTCGGCACAATAAAAGTTAGAACTTCACCCGGTGAAAAAGACCAATCTGTATGGTATCTGTAAAATTCAACCTGCGATTGTTTTGTATCTTGATTTGAAGTTTCGGTAATACTTGCCGAGCCTCTTGTAGAGTGAGGGGTATATTCATAAACTTGAGTTAGGTTATCGCCCGCAATTGCAACGGCAATAATACCTGCAACTGCAGTTACTACTAAAGATTTTGTAAGATTCCTTATCAAGTCTTTATTCTTCTCTTTGAAGGCACTTGCATAATAATATATAAAATAGACTGCAAACGAAAAAAGGGTATAAAAGATTATTTGCACATGGAATCCTTGAATAAAGATTTGAAGTGCAATTCCGAGTGCAAAAAAATCGATAAGTTTTACACCTTTCTGCATTCTGTAAAGCATTAAAAAGAGGAGGGGTACCATACAGAGAGCGGTAAGTTTTGTAACATGCCCTATGTATAAAAAGACTATTATACCTGTTGAAATAGATGTGGAGATTGCAACAAAGAGTGAAATCAGATTATTTCGCGAAATATGCCGCATAAAAAAGAATGATGTAAAGGCTAGTACTATTAAGTAGAAACTCCACTGAGCATATTTTTGAGCAAAGAAAGAGGTAAATAGATCTCTTACAGCAGTTAATCCTACATAAATGAAGTTGAACCAAGTATAGCTGACACTGATTGCGTAAGCCGGCATACCTGTAAAAATATGAGGATTCCAGAGCGTAAACCCATCGCGTTCTTTGTCTAAATACGGCTTAGCTGCATCAATTGCAACAATATCGCTTGACTGGAACATTTTCCCCTGGAAATAAAGCGGACTCAGATAAATCAAAAACAAAACTAATAACAAAGCCAAATAAACCCAAACTTGAAATTTTGGCGGAATTACTGTGTCAATGTTAAATGAATTAAGGAATGAAGATTCTGATTTTTTCACAGCCGGTTTTTTAGGTGAAAAAGTTTTAGTCTTAGCCATAAAACTCCGAAATTAAGGTTTTTTTTGTGCAACAAAAGTTATTCCCGTTCCTTTATCGTTATTAGAAAGATAGTCTATAAGCATAAACAATAAAGTAAACGGAAGAATTAATAAAAAATAAAACGGTAATAAAATTAGAGAAAACTTTGAAAAATTAACCGATAAAATCGGGATTTTGATTCCGATTCGCCAGGCAATATCTCCCCAAAATCCATAAGAATATTTAGAAGTAACGGTTTGAAAACCGAGAGGATGTAATTTAGATTCAAAATCTTCTTTAGAATATCCGGTCCTGGCATGCTCACCGATAAAACTTTCGTCATCATCATCGTGAACATCACTACCGCCAAAAATAGAAGGGGTGTTAATAATCAAATAACCGCCTGTCTTTAACGCAGCAGCATAGTTTTTAAACACGGTAACATCATCTTCGATGTGTTCCATCACATCTACGCAGAGAATCAAATCAAAAATGTTTTTATAATCAATTTTTGTGAGGTCTTTAACTTCGAATACAACATTTTTAATATTGCGTTTTTCGAAAAAGAATCTGCAATCTTCAAGCCACTCCTCTTTTACATCAACTGAAAGCATTTCAGAGAAGTTAAAAGTTTTAGACATAAAATAAGAGTACTGACCGTATCCGGAACCTGCATCTAAAATACTGATGCTGTTACCCTTTAAAATGCGCGATAAATGCTTCAACTCCCGGCGTACATACCAGGAGCGAAGAAATAATAAATCAAGTGATTTATAGAATAATATTCTTAGAGCCGGGTGTCTTTTAATCCAAGCTGCAAAAATATTTTTTACCGGGTCATAATGCATTAAGAGCCTTGGCTCCCCTGTTTAAGGCTAGACTCTCTAATACAATACTCTTTATCATTCTGGAAATTGTGTACCATTAATTCACCGAGTAATCCCGTTGAAAAGAGTTGAACACCGAGAATCATTAGCAACATACCCAAAAAGAGCAATGGTCTTTCGGTAAGCGGCAAACCTTCAATAAATTTAATGTAAGAGAGGTATCCGTTAATGCCAAGCCCAGCCGAGAAGCTTAAGAATCCTAATAAACCGAATAGATGCATAGGTCGTTTTGTATATCTGGTGATAAACATTACAGTAACCAAATCAACTAATCCCTTGTAAAATCTTGAAGCGCCAAATTTAGTAACTCCAAATCTTCTTGGTTGATGTTTAACCGGAATTTCGGTAACTTTAAACCCTTTCCAGTGAGCCAGAATAGGAATATAACGGTGCATTTCACCGTAAATATTCAAGTTTTCTACAACATTTCTGCGGTAAGCTTTAAGTCCACAGTTAAAATCGTGAAGTTTGATACCGCTTAACAAACCGGTAACAAAATTAAACAATTTTGAAGTATGTTTTTTGATAAAGGGATCGTGGCGTTTTTTCTTCCACCCCGAAACAAGGTCATATCCTTCGGCAAGTTTTTTGACCAAACCGGGAATTTCGTGAGGGTTATCTTGTAAATCGGCATCCATAGTAATAACTACATCGCCGGTAACATTTTTGAAACCAACATTTAATGCAGCTGATTTCCCGTAATTTCTTTGAAAAGAAAGAAATTTGAATCTTTGGTCATTGCGACAAATATCCTTAATAATTTTCAGAGATTTATCAGTACTGCCGTCATCAATAAAAACAACTTCAACGGGAACGGGAATAGCTTGAAAAGCTTTCCTTATTTCATTAGCGAGCGGAATTAAAGCTTCTTCTTCATTTAACAGGGGAATAACAATTGAAACTTTCTTAAAGTTAACTCTTACAGGTTTTTCTTTGTTATCAACATCTTTATCTCTCTGCTTTTGATCAACTCTATTATCGGGTTCTCTTCTAGGGTTTCTGTTGCCCTGATTAATCTGGTAATTAGCTTGTTGGCTCACACCGGGCTGATAACCTGATTGTTTATTAGATTGAGCCCCTCTGTTTTCTTGTGACTGTTGATTCCCTTGATTACTAAAGCTACTTCTGTTATTTCTTCTATTATCGTTGAAATTATCAGGCTTTTTGTTTCTTTGATTTCTGATATCGCGATTTTGAGAGCCGGTTTTAGATACATCAGGTTGTTTTTCCTGCTCAGCTTTTGGTTCATTTTTTTGAACGGGTATAATAGTTTCTTGATATTTCTCTGCGGGTTTTTGAGCCGGAATTTTTGCCTCGAATTTAACGGGATCTTCAGTTTTAACAATTTGTTCTGAAACAACTTTTTGAGAATTATCATTACTTTTAATTTCTTGAACAGGAATTTCAGGTTTTAATTCAGTTTCTTGCTTTACTTCTGATGGAGAATTTTCCGGAACAGGATTTTGTTGCTTCATAAAAAAGTCATCTTTAGCTTTCCGGTTTCTGTTCTTATAGTTATTAGAACGATTTTGAGAACGGTAATTTTTTTGTTCTCTTGGTTTTTGAGAATCAGAATCATCAGAAGTTGAGGAATCTTTCTTTTGATTTTGTGATGATATATTTTCAACAACTTTGTTGTTTGATTCTTCGATATTAAATGAATCAAATTGATTCTGAATATTTTTTAGTGTGTGAGTGTCTTTAACTTTGTTGTCATTAACTCCCTTATTATCAGATTCAACTTGCCTTAAAGTATTACCGGATTGAGTATTTGAATCGCTTTCCGGTGCAGCTACAGGGTTTGTTTTTTTTGCCCCTCTTATACCAGTTTTTCTACCCCTGTTTTTAGACTTTTGCTCCTGTCTCTTATACACATCTGACGCTGCCGACGACGGA
>JACSRR010000095.1 GCA_014879635.1 Ignavibacteriaceae bacterium
TTTAGCAATTTAACTAAAGTACCGGTACAAGAAATTTAAACAAGAAAATTATTGCCACCGAAAAATCAGGTGAACCGATGTAAAAGGCTTTGAATCTCTTCTTCTATTAAATTCTTAGGCTATTAGAAAAATTTGCGGTAAATTTCGAAATAAAATGAAATAATTCTACAGAACAAAAAAAGGAGATGCTAATGAAAGGGCTGTTCCTTCTTATTACTCTAATATTCATGGTTTCAATTAATATGAATGCTCAATTAAGAGGTCCGTTAACTATAAATGAGTTATGGGAGTTGGAGAGAATAAACGATTTTGATATATCGCCTGACGGTTCCAAACTCGTGTATTCTTCGTCAATTTTCTCATTAAATCTGAACAAGGGCAACGCCAATGTTACTCTTATTAATTCAAACGGCGGCGATTCTAAAGTAATTAATGCTACAGAAAAAAGTGAAAGTACTCCAAGGTTTTCGCCAAAAGGGGATAGATTCGCTTATTTGTTTGAAGGGCAATTAAATATTGTTGATGCTACCGGCACAAATTCGAAAAAAATTACCGACCTCCATACTGGCGTTGATAGCTATGTGTGGTCACCTGACGGAACAAAAATTCTTTTCGTTTCTAAAGTTTATCCCGAATGTGAAACGCAAGATTGCAATAAAAGAGAAGATAAAATACGGGAAGAGAGTTTAGTTAAAGCTCAAGTTTTTGACGAATTAATGTACAGGCATTGGAATTCGTGGCGGGGCGATAAAAGAGGTCATCTCTTTTTATTAGATGTTGAAACCGGAAAATATGTTGATTTAACTCCCGGTAGCAGCTTTGAAGTTCCTCCTATTTCTTTAGGTAGTTCAAACGATTTTAATTTTTCGCCTGACGGAACAGAAGTTGTTTACACTACTAACACCGATAAAATGTTAGCTACAAGTACTAATAACGATATTTTTATCGTTAATATTTCGGGAGCTCTTAACGGAGAAAAAGTTACTCCTGTAAAAATTTCTTCAAGCGAAGGAAGTGACTGCAACCCCGTATATTCACCCGACGGAAAATATATTGCCTTTGCTTCAATGGAAAGAAAAGGTTTTGAAGCAGATAAAAAAAGAATTATGCTTTACGACAGAGCTGCAAAAACTCTGAAAGACCTATCCGCCGGTTTTGATTTAACCGCCGATGAACTTACATGGTCACCCGATTCAAGATACATTTATTTTACTGCACCGTTCGAAATTTATAATAATTTGTACCGTGTTGAAGTTTCCTCTTCAAAAATGGAACCTGTTATCGAGAATGTTTATGTCTCCAACATCAGATTGGCAAAAGACGGTAAAACGCTCTTCTTCAAACGCCAAAAAACTACGCTGCCTTACGAAATATTCAAAGCTACCGTTGGTTCAAAGGAACTAACCCAAATCACGGGAGTAAACAGCAAGAAACTTGCAACTTTCGATATGAACGAAGCAGAAACATTTTGGGCTGAAGGAGCAGACGGCGTTCCCGTTCAATCAATTTTGATTAAACCACCTTATTTTGACCCAAATAAAAAATATCCCGTAATATTTTTGATTCACGGCGGTCCGCAAGGGCATTGGGCTGATGATTTTCATTACAGATGGAATCAACAATTATTTGCATCGGGTGGATATGTGGTAATTGCTCCAAATCCGCGCGGAAGTACAGGATACGGTCAGAAATTTACCGACGAAATTTCGGGCGATTGGGGCGGAAAAGTTTATACAGATTTGATGAATTCCCTCGATTATGCAATTGCAAATTTTCCGTTTATCGATGAAAGAAATTTATTTGCAGCCGGTGCATCTTACGGCGGATATATGATTAACTGGATTGCAGGGCATTCCGACAGGTTTAACGCATTAGTTTCTCATGCGGGAGTTTTCAACTTGGAAAGTATGTTCGGAACAACAGAAGAGTTATGGTTCCCCGAGTGGGAGTTCAGCGGTACTCCTTGGGAAAAGAGAGAAATTTACGAAAAATGGTCACCTCACAGATATATTCACAACTGCAAAACACCGGTTTTAGTGGTTCACGGTGCATTCGATTTTAGAGTAACCGAAGACCAAGCGTTCCAACTTTTCACTTCGCTTCAGAGACTTGGCGTTGATTCGAGATTTTTATATTTCCCTGATGAAACTCATTTTGTAGCCAAGCCGCAAAATTCTAAATTATGGTGGACAACAGTTTTTAACTGGTTCGATAAATATTATAAAAAATAGGTTTTACTATGAGTAAAGACACTTTTGATTTTGACGATGAAGAGGTTTACGAACCGCGTTTAAATTGGCACCCCGTTTCAGGCGCCGATGAAGATGAAGAAGAAGAATCAAGTGAAGATATTTTCTCATCAAAAAAAATGACCGAAGACGAGTTCACACAAAACAAAAAATATGTTGAATTTAATTTGTGGGAAAAACTTGAAAAAGTTGGCTCAAAAATTTCTTTCGGTCGTGATATTTTAGCGTTAGTAAGTTATTTGAGAGATGGTTCTGTGCCGTGGTACAGAAAAACTATAGTTGTCGGTGCGTTGGTTTATTTTATTTCGCCTATTGACGCAATCCCCGATTTAACTCCTTTAGTCGGTTATTTAGATGATTTGGGAGTAATTACGGCGGTGCTTAAATTTTTAGGCTATGAATTAATGCAATATTACGAGACTTAAAGAATTTAGACAATAGAATAAACTAATGACATTAAAAAAGAGCGAAACTCCTGTCAACTTTACTGTAACAAAGAGCGATATTTTGTACAGTGGAAAAGTCTTTGATTTAAAGATTGACGAAGTTTTATATGACAGCGGAAACACCGGGGTGAGGCAGATTGCAGTTCATCCCGGCGGTGCCGTTATTGTTCCGGTTTTCGAAGATAAGTTAGTTCTTGTAAACCAATTCAGATACCCTTTTCAAAAATTTATGTTAGAATTTCCAGCCGGTAAATTAGAGATAAACGAAGACCCCTACCTTTGTGCAGTAAGAGAGTTAGAAGAAGAGACGGGGTTTACGGCAGAAAAAATTGACAAATTGGGAGCAATTGCAACCGCACCCGGTTTCTGTACAGAAATTCTTCACATTTATATTGCTTTAAATCTTACCCCCGGCGAAACTAAGAGGGAAGAGGGTGAGTTCGGAATGGAAATTGTTCATCTTAAATTTAGCGAGATAGAGAATAAAATTAAAACAGGTGAAATTTTCGATTCCAAAACTATTTCCGCATTTTTGATGACTAAACTTTATCTTCAAGTCTGATTAATGTTACAAAAGTTAATTGTTAAAGATTTTGCTCTAATTGACGAAGCCGAAATTGAATTTGGTGCTGGTCTAAATATAATTACCGGTGAAACAGGTGCGGGAAAATCTATTCTTCTCGATGCCCTCTCGTTAATTCTTGGTGAACGGGCTTCGTCTGATTTAATCAGAGAAGGTTCCGGTAAGGCGGTTATTGAAGGGCACTTTTTAATTAATGAAAGTTCAAAAATAGAACGGTTCATGATTGAAAGTGAATTAGATTTTGAAGGACAAATAATTGTTAGAAGGGAGATTCAGGTTAAAGGAACGGGCAGGAATTTTATAAACGACACTCCCGTAAGTTTGATTAAATTAAAAGAATTGGGCGAAATTTTAGTTGATTTACACGGGCAACACGAACATCAGGCATTGCTCAAAAAAGAAACTCACATTGATTATCTTGACGCTTTTGCAAATTGTACTGCTGAAAAAGAGAATTTTAAGAGAGAAGCCGCTATTCTTAACGATTTGTTAGACGATAAAAAATCTCTAATAACAAAGAAAAACACCTACTCAGAAAAAAAAGAATATTATTCGTTCAGACTTAAAGAAATTGATACCGTCACCCCTGTTTTGGGTGAAGACCAATCTCTGGAAAATGAGTTAAATATTTTAGAAAATTCCGAAAAGATTATTCTTTTAACATCGTCAATACTTTCACTATTATACGATGATAACGATTCGGCATACACTAAGATTTTTGAAGCAAGAAAATCACTTGAACAGTTAACCCGGTTAGATTCAAGTTTTAACGAACTTGAAAAAGAACTTTTCTCAGCAATTACTTCTGTTGATGAAACCGTGAAAACCGTTAGAGATTATGTGAAAAACATCGATTTAGACCCCGGACATATAGAAAGGCTGCGAGAAAGAGTTGCAGCAATTAACCGGTTAAAAAAGAAATTTGGCGGCAGCATTGAGGAGATTTTAAAAGTCAGGGAAGAGATGGCTTATGAAATGTCGCTGGTAGATAATTTTGGTTTATTGATTTCGGAAATTGATGAAAAAATTAAATCGAGCAGTGTAAGGGTTGAAAAGGCTGCAAAAATATTGAGTGAAAAAAGAAAAAAAGCGGTCAATAGTTTACAGCAAATAATTATTTCGCAATTAGAAAACCTTGGGATAAGTAACGCCGTTTTTAATGTAGAGATTAGTAAGATTGAATCGCCTCCCGGAAAAATGGTTGAAATTGCGGGTGAAAAGATGACTTACGGAATTGACGGAATTGATGATGTAGAATTTTTTATGAGCGCCAATCAAGGTCAGAGCGCTAAGCCTTTAATCAAAGTGGCTTCAGGCGGTGAGGTTTCAAGAATAATGCTTGCGTTAAAATCAGCATTAGCAAATAGTGACAGTATTCCCGTTTTGGTGTTTGATGAAATTGATACAGGCGTGAGTGGCAGAATTGCCAGAAAAGTTGGGCTTTCGTTAAAGGAGCTCTCAAAACTTCATCAAATTATTACAATTACCCATCTACCGCAGATTGCTGCATTGTCTGATTTCCATTTTAGAGTTTCTAAAACGGAAGAAAAAGGCAGGGCGGTTACTAAAATATCCCTATTAAATACAGACGAAAAAATTGCAGAAGTAGCCAAGCTTATCAGCGGAGATTCAATAACTACTGCAGCTATTGAGGGAGCCAAAGAGCTGATAAACTCAACCGGTTTATGAACGAAGCCGGTATCTATATTCACATCCCATTTTGTGACCACAAATGTATTTATTGTGATTTCTATTCTATTATCAAGTTTGACAGTGTAAAAGCATTTTTTAGCTCCATAAAGGAGGAGATTATGCATTATTCGGAAAAATTTGGCAATGAGAGAGAATATAAAACAATATTTTTTGGTGGCGGTACTCCTTCGCTTTCGGAACCTTCTGATCTTGCCGACCTGATAAATTTGATTAAACAAAACTTTAACTTGGTACCTGATGCCGAAATTACTATGGAAACAAATCCCGGCACTGTAGATCTTAGTAAGTTATGTAATTTCAAAGAAGCCGGAATAAACAGAGTAAGTATAGGTATTCAATCTTTTGACGAAGCTGATCTTAAGTTTTTAACAAGAATTCACGATAAGAATGGCGCTATTCATACTGTCTTTAACGCTGTTGAAGCCGGTTTTGAGAATATAAGTATAGATTTAATTTTTAATTTACCCGGGCAAACTCCGGAAAAATGGGGTAGAAATCTTGAAATTGCGGGTACCTTGCCAGTTAATCACATTTCGGCGTACAGCTTGATTTTGGAAAGGGGCACAATTTTAAATAAAATGGTGCTAAACGGCGAAGTTAAAATTCAAGACGAAGATTTTGATGCAGGTTTGTACGAACAAACTATGCAATTTTTTAGAAACAGGGGATTTAAGCAGTATGAAGTTTCAAACTATTGTATGCCGGGTTATGAATGTAAACATAATCAAATTTATTGGGATTGTAAAGAGTATTTGGGATTTGGACCTTCGGCACACTCTTTTTATAACGGTAAAAGGTGGTGGAACATCTCGTCATTATCAGGGTATCTAAGAGCAATTCAAAAAAACGGGGGAATTGCAATTGCAGGAGAAGAGGTTTTAACGGATGAACAGTTTAAGGAAGAGTATATAATGCTCGCTTTAAGAAGCAGGGGAATTGAAAGAAGCAAAATTGAGGGTCTTATTGACGAAAAACAGGCTTTAATTGACAGGTTATTTAATTCAGGGCATCTCACTCCGGAAGGTGAATTTATCAAACTTACGGAGAAAGGATTTCCCGTTTGCGATGAAATAGTTACCGAGTTAATAAGCTAGAACTTTCCCATAAACCGGATTTAGTTATCTTAGCGGAATTATCTTTAATAATTCATCAACTCCCAAAATAGTACAACACTACTCAAAATTTAAATTGTGGATAGTTGTTCAGAACTTAATGATTTTTAATTATACCGGGGATAAAAGTTAATTATGATAAAAAGCAGCATTCCTTCATCCTCCGGTAAAATTAAGACACAAAAAATTTTTTTATTTCACTCAGGAGCGGAACTAAAATTTAAAGATTACGCCCGCATTAAAATCGAATCCAAAATGATCATCTCCAAATATCAAATCATCGGAATTGTTCTTTAAATGTAAGCCGGCTCTGAATCTTATAATTGTGTATTCATTTGAGTTAAAATAACATGTCAAGCCAAGCTTTAAGTCTGTTTCATTTATTCTATTACGATTTAAAGTGATAAATAAATGTTCTTCAGATTCTTTTTTACCTGTTCTATAAGCAATACCTATATCAGGTCTTAAAAAAACTGTAGGGGATACTTGAAAATTTAATGCCAATTCCGTGCCGAAATTATAGAAACTAGTTATAGCATCTGGAGCGTCTTTAGATAAAAGCCACTCTTCATATCCAAAAAAAACAGACATAGAAAGCGGAACATGTTGTGATTGTTTTAGAAAATGATATGTAATTTTGGG
>JACSRR010000182.1 GCA_014879635.1 Ignavibacteriaceae bacterium
ATTTAAAACTCCCGAATTTAAATTTTTAGTTCCCGTTTCGTGTTTTATTTTACAAGTTAAAAAATTTGCCAATTTGTTCATTAAATGATATCACAAAAAATTAAATTTAGTAATTCTAAAACAGCTGCAGTATTTTCGGCGGTTTGGGCAGGTATTGAAATTTCTTTATCACCTATCCTATCTACCGTTAAATTTCCCTTACGAGGTTTCGTTCTTTCTCTATTTGCAGTTGTAATTTTAGTGGCAGCAGGAAAGTTTGTTAATAAAAAAGGAAGTTTGCTTTCAATAGGTATTGCCTGTGCAACTCTTAAATTTGCACTAACGGGTCATTTTTCTATTGCAGCGGTTTTTGCCGTAATTTTACAGGGATTGATTGCCGAATTAATTATTATACCGGGTAGAACTTCTAAAATAAGGGCTGTTTTAACAGGAACAGTAATTTTATCTTATACGTATATTCATGGTCTTCTACTTCAAACTTTGTACTTTGGAAAAAGTATTTTTGATGTTTACGGTAAATTTCTCTCTTTTATTACCGGTAGCGATGATGAAAATTTGTTAATTTATCTTTTATATTTTTTATCTGTTGTCTATTTTATTTGTGGGGCTTTTGCAGGTTATGCAGGTTTTAATCTTTCTGAAAAAATTAAAAAGCAATTACAAATTAATGAATAAACAAAAGTTTATTGTAGCTCTCATTGCAATAATAGTGCCTGTATTAGTCCTATTAATTTTTGTTAAAGGTTTTTATCTTACTTTCCCTGCTTTCTTTTTAATTTTTGTTGCTAAACAATTTTATCAGAACATTTTAAAAAGAATTTTTTCTACTTTGATGGTAATTACCTACCTATTATTTTTCGCTTTCACTACCGATTATAATTCTCTGCCGTCTTTAAATTCATTTGTGTTACCTGTTAATATTATTTCGAGAGCAATGATCTTAATTTCTACTATCGCACTAATTGAAAGTTTAGTGAAAAATTACAGTTTTCGGTTTAAAGGTGAATTAGGAATTGTTTTAGAACAAACTAATTTGATTTTTGAAACGAGCCTTAAAGACTTATTCAATTATAAATTCTTCTCTATGAAGGGGAGAGTATCAGACAGGTTAGCGGTAGTTATTTCTAACCTGCTGTTAAGATTTGCTTCCGAAAATGTTTTAACTCAGCAACCGCCAGAATTGAGCGACAAAGAAACAGATAATAAACCCTAATAAGAGAGGAATAATTGTTGCAACCGCCGTCCATTTAACACTGCCTGTTTCTTTATAAATTGTATAAATAGTTGTTGAACAAGGGTTGTGAAGCAAAGAAAACAACATCAGGTTAATGCCGGTTAAAGTTGTCCATCCTCCTGCAGTAAGTATAGCAGAGGTTTCTGAAACAGAATCAAGTTCAAACATAACACCCGCACCCGAACCAACTTCTGCTACCTTTGTTGCCATAACAGTAAGCATAAGAATTGTAGGGATAACTATCTCATTAGCGGGTATTGCAATAATATACGCCAATAATATTACACCGTTTAAACCGAAAAATATTGCCCAAGGATCAGCAGCTAAAATAAAATGTTCTGCTATACTTACCCCACCAATTTCAATATTGCCGGTTAACCAGATAACAACACCCGCAGGCACTGCAAATATAACGGCTCTCCAAAGTACAAATAGAGTACGATCTATCAATGAAGTGTATAAAGTTCTAAAAAATAGAGGGGGTCTGTAAGGCGGAAGTTCTAAACTAAATGTTGATACCTCACCTCTCAATACTGTTTTTGATAAACTCCATGAAAGTAACAAACTAAATCCGATACCGAGTAGTGCAACCGTTACTACGGCACCTGCCGATATTATTCCCGCTAAATATGGGGGTGCTAAAGCTCCTATAAAAATTGTGGAAATTAATATCTGTGTAGGCCATCTTCCGTTACACAAAGAAAAATTATTTGTAATTATTGCTAACAATCTTTCTCTGGGACTATCAATTATTCTTGCAGCAATTACACCCGCCGCATTACAACCAAATCCCATACTCATTGTAAGTGCTTGTTTACCGTGTGCTCCTGCTTTTCTAAAAGCGTTATCCATATTAAAAGCAACTCTCGGCAAGTAGCCAAAATCTTCAAGTAGTGTAAAAAGAGGGAAAAATATAGCCATAGGAGGCAACATAACACTTACTACCCATGCCATAGCAAGGTATGCACCGTCAATTAAAACACCCGTAAACCACCAGGGCATACCCAATGTAATTCCAACAAAATCTCTTAACAACGGATGTAATGATTCTACTAATATTGAAGCGATGAAAGCCGAAGGCACATTTGATCCTTCAATAGTAAGCCAAAATACCGTTGCAAGAAGAAACAACATTATTGGAATACCCCACGCACGACTTGTTACAATTTTATCTATTTTGGCGTCTAAATTAAATTTGTCCGTTTTTCCGTTATTCTTTACAGATTTTGAAGCAATATCCGAAGCTTCTTCGTAAATGCTTTCAATAACATAATCATGGAGATTTTCTCCAATTTCATATCGTAAATTATTTGCGGCGGCAATAAGTTTGTTTTTATTCTCCATTATACAACAGCCTGTGGATTACTACCGGTTAATTCTATAATTTCACCCGATTTTATAGCATCAATAATTCTTTGGTCCCCCTCAAGTAGTCTTAGTGCAATCCATCTCGGGTTTGGAACTCCCGGATACTCGTTTTCAATCATAGTTGTGAGTGAACGAATTGCTTTGGAAACCTTTCCGGAAAGCTTCGAAATTCTTTTTGGCTTGCATATAAAATTACCCGTAACTACTTGAAAAACCGCGTTTAGAAGTTCTGAAATTCCTTTGTTACTTCTTGCAGACGCAGCCACCACAGGAATACCTAATTCTTTTGATAAACTTCTAATATCAATTTCAACATTGTGTCTTTCTGCCTCATCAATCAAATTAACACACAAAACTGCCTTGTCGGTTATCTCTAAAACTTGCAGAACCAAATTAAGATTTCTTTCCAATCTTGTTGCATCTGCTACAATTACCGTAACATCGGGTTTACCGAAGAGAATAAAATTACGGGCAATCTCTTCATCCGTGCTTGTAGAGAGAAGCGAATAAGTACCGGGTAAATCAACAATTTTAAACATCTTATCGTTATACTCAAACCCGCCCTCAGCCCGAGCTACAGTTTTACCGGGCCAATTTCCCGTATGCTGTCTTAACCCGGTTAAAGCATTAAAGACGGTACTTTTTCCTGTGTTAGGATTTCCGGCAAGTGCCACAATAAAATCAAATTTTTCAATATTTAAGCCCATTCTCTTTAGTGAAGCCCTGTTATTAACTTCACAAACATCACAAGCAGAGGCTTTTAAATTTTCGGTCATGCTTAAACTCTTTCTATAAAAATTTTATCTGATTGTTCTTTCCTGAGCGCTATTAATGAATTTTTTATTCTAAATGCAACAGGGTCACCGTTTGGTGAAGAAAACTCTTTAATTATCTCTGATCCGTGAACAAAACCTAAGTCTAATAATCTTCTTCTTTGCAATCCCCTTATTGACTTTGATATGCCTGAAATTTTAGCAAGCTCCCCTTCTTCAAGAGTTGAAAGAGGTACATATTCTTTTACTTGCAATTGTGCATGTTCAATTTTCACAACCGATATATTAGCACAAAAAATAGGTGATAGAATTTTCTCATCGCCTTCACACTCGAAAACAATTTTTTGAGTATTGCTATCAATTATTCTAAGTTTCATACCGGGATGCAAATCTAAAGCAGTAAGTTGTGCGTAAATTGTATCCGGTTCGTCTTCAATGTGAACAATTTCGGCAAAATCACCGTCAACTAATCTTGTTAGCGGAATCCCTTTTTTAGGCGGTATTTCACCGTCTCTGAGCGGAATAGGGTCACCATGCGGGTCATATAGCGGGTTACCTAATATGGCGGAAAGTTCATCAGCTTCATTTTCGCTTAAAATATGCTCTTGAATCTCAGCCTGATAATGCCACTCTTTTTCGTTTATACCGGTTTTATCTGCAAGGTACTTTTCCCAAAGTCTGTGAATCCTGATAATTCTTAAAGCATAAGTTCTCCCTTCTGGAGTGAGAACAATTCTGTCATCAATTTTATATATTAAATTTAGGCGTAGAAGTTCTGTAACTATAATAACACAATGGTCAGTAGTAATGCGTAAATTTCCTGCCAAGCTGTTTATTGTGCAAGCTGCACCTCTGTACTCGCAATCATAAACAAACTTAAGAGCGTTTTCTATAAACTCTTTATCCTGTAATTTCTTAGATTTTCTATATTTATTGAAAATTCCTTTGTCAGAAAAAATCAAATAGGGAGTTATTATAAACAGTACCACACCGGCAAAAATTAGCAGAAGCGGATTATCCAATTGCACCCCCTTCAGGCATACAAACAAATATGTACCCGGCAGTTTTCTGGCTGATCGTAATTTCATTACCGTCAATTTGAATAACAACGGATCCGTCAAAACTAAGAATCTCTTTCACGAAAACTTCCTTGTGCAAAGCAACTCCTATTTTTGTAAAGTATTTCATCAACTCGTTGCTTTTATCAAGTACCCGAGAAATTTTATAACTAAAGCCTATTGACACTTCGTTCAAGGAATAGATTAGCGGAGCGTCAGGTAATTCAAAATTTTTATTAGGAATAGGTGAACCGTGCGGGTCAAATTTTGGGAAGCCGAGAAATTCTTCAATTTTATCTATCAGAAAGTCGGAAGTGGAATGTTCTAATCTTTCAGCCTCATCATGCACTTCACTCCATGACAATCCGAGAACTTCAATCAAAAACATTTCCCAAATTCTATGCCTTCGTAAAATTTGAAGAGCCACTCTTTCACCTTCGGAAGTGAGCGACATTCCTTTGTACTTTTCATAATCAACTAAACCTAAATCTGACAATTTTTGAACCATTTCACTTGTTGCAGCTTTAGAAACATCTAATTTCTCCGCAATACCCGAAGTGGTTGCTGTTCCGTTTCCGGAGTTTTTTGTATTGTAAATGGCTTTTATATAATCTTCTTTTGATACTGTAGGCATAATTTTCTAAAATTGTTGTACAAATTTAGGTATTCCTAACTTAATAATCAAGATTTATTAATATTTTATTTAGATATGGTTACACAACATTATAAGGATAGTTAAATTGATGATAATCGGCTTCGCTAAATAAATAGATGATTCAAGATAAATGCCGGTTTTGTTATTTGCAATATATTTCATATTCTTAAATATAATATTGATTTAAGTTTGAATAAGATAAAAGTAGTGAAAGATTCTTTCAGGTTTGTATAAAGTAAGAGATTTTTAACGGAGGAGAGTAACTAAAATGAAATCCAAGTATCTAAAATAAGTTGCGCTTTCCCTTCGCTATTAAAACCAATTTCTGCCCTACCCGAACTATACGGAAGAGCTAGAACTGTTATTCCAAAACCATAACCAACCATTGCTTTATCAAGAGAATAAGGTTCTCCGGGCATCCTTGTAAAACCGGCGTCAATAAAAGCATGCACTGAAAGTCCCATTCTATATCTGGTTAAACTTGAAGGAATAACCGGTAAATCAATTTCAAAAGGATAATCCATAAAAATAGGTTGGAAAAATTCGATTGAACCTGCGTACAAACTAACACCCTCTGACCTGTCGTAATATCTGCCTCTTATTCTTTCATCTAAACCGAGAATCGCAAAATCTCGATAAGGAACAACTGCACCGCCTAACTCCCTCCCTTCTATTTTCCATTTTACACCAAAGTTACCGATAAGTAAACGGTAATCCCTAAAATCAAAAGTAAAACTGTAATAACTAACCGAAGTTGAACCAATTCCGTTATAAGTTGTAGATAGAAATATATAATTACCGCTTGTTGGAAAAGGTCTTAAATTTCTTGAATCATAATTGTACCTAACACCTAAAAAACCGTATCTTTCAACTTCCGAATCCCCCGCACTTATCCCCTGAGCATAGAACGGAGTTTGAATATTTCTGAAACCGCCATAAACTGAAGTAATATGAAAAATTCCGAATCGTCTTCCCACAGAAAGCCCTATGTCAAAGAAATTTTGATTAAATTCACCGCCGTGAATGCCTTCAGCGGTCAAACTTCTATTCTTTCGTGTTGAGTAGCTAACATCTACTCCAAAAGAAATTTGTTCTTTTCTGAACAGATACGGCACATTATACGCAATTAAAAAGTGTGGATCATATCCAAAGCCTACTCTCCCCATTAAAAACTCGTTTCTTCCTCTAAAGTTCTGGATTTTTACATCAATTCCGTATGATATTTTAGTCCAATCTTTCTCACGACGGTCAATAAAGGGAACGGGATAAATGTACCAACTTTCTTTAACTAAAATATTAAGAATGTTGAAATTATTTTTATTCTCTATCTCAAATTCAACAGAAGTAAATAATCGTAAGCTAAAAACTCTTTTTCTATTAAAATCTAATGAAAGAGAATCAACAAAGTCTCCTTCAGCAAAAGTGAGTTCGCCTAAAATAATATCGTTATCAGTAATATCATTGCCCGAAATCTTGATACTATCAATCAGAAATATACCCGTTTGTACTGCAACAGAATCGGATAAATCTTTAAATGGATAAAGGTTTATTGAAATGGCTATAAAAAGGAATAATCTGAGCATTAACAAAATCTATACTCTATTGCAACACATTTATTTTGAATAACTTCAATTGTTTCATC
>JACSRR010000328.1 GCA_014879635.1 Ignavibacteriaceae bacterium
CTAATCAGCAATATGGTCGCAACAATAAAGTTCTGTATTCTCTTATCGGGGCTCGCCCTTTTAGTTGGGCATCTCAATGGTGAGAATTTTTATTCACTTTAATTCCTTAAAAAACATTACCTTAGTTGTTTATATTTTAAAATTATTGTAAAAGGTAATGAGTAACATACAAGGCGACCAAAAGAAAAAATACAATCTGTTTACTACAGTAACAATAGTAATCTCTACAATGATTGGCACCGGTGTTTTCACAAGTCTCGGTTTTCAAGTTATCGATATTCAATCTGTACCCCCAATTTTAGTTTTATGGATTTTAGGCGGTGTAATTGCAATATGCGGTTCATTTGTTTACGGTGAACTTGCCAGCACTTTCCCTAAATCAGGGGGCGAATACAATTTCTTATCTCAACTATACAGCCCAATCTTAGGCTTTTTGAGTGGTTACACTAGCGGAACCGTAGGCTTTGCCGCACCCGTAGCACTTGCCGCAATGGGATTGGGTAGTTACATGATTAATGTAATCCCGTTAGATGTAAATATTACCCCGGAATCAAAAGAGAATGTCAGGTTAATAATAGCAGTTTCTGCAGTAATTCTTATGACTACAGTGCATCTTTTAAATGTAAAACTTTCCGGAAATTTCCAAAGATATATAACATCTCTTGTCGTTATTCTTATTACCGGTTTAGTAATAGCGGCTTTTACAATGGGCACGCCCGTTGAAATGAGTTTCGAAGGCTTCTCCGCCGATTTAAGCCACTTAACAAGTACGGCTTTCGCAGTTTCTTTGATCTATGTTTCTTATTCATACAGCGGTTGGAACGGGGCAGCATATATCATCGAAGATATTAAAAATCCGCAAAGAAATGTACCGCTCGGTCTGTTTTTCGGAACGGCAATTGTTATGGTATTATATATATTAGTCAATTTCGCTTTCTTATATACAGTACCTATTAATGAACTTGCAGGGCAAATTGACATCGGCTTTCTCGCCGCCAAAAACATCTTCGGTACAAGTGGGGGCGTAATTATTTCGGTTTTAATTTCTATTTGTTTGCTTTCTGCAATTTCAGGGATGACTTTGATAGGACCAAGAGTTACACAGGCTATTATAAATACCATCACCCCAAATGTTTATAAGCATACTAAGGCTCTACAAAAAGAAGTGCCGGTTATTCCAATTTTATTCCAAAGTGCCGTTGCAATATTTTTAATTGTGACTTACACTTTTGAACAGGTTTTAGTCTATATTGGGTTTACACTGAGCCTATTCACTGCACTCACCGTAGCGGGAATTTTTATTGTAAGAACAAAATACAAGCATTTACCGAAAAAATACTATACCCCCTTGTATCCGGTAGCTCCTATATTATTTATCATTTTCGAAATTTGGATGTTATCCCATCTTTTAATAGAAAGACCAGCGGAGTCACTTTCGGGATTAGCAACAGTGCTTTCCGGAATACCGGTATTCTATTATTTAAAGAGTTTGGATAAAAAGTACTCGTTAAAAGATTAATTCGCAAGAAGTTGAAAAATTTTATTAAAAAAACAAAGGTAATGTAACAGATGATTAAATCTCTCAAAACCAGATTCTCTTTTAAGAATCAGGTAAATATTTTATTAATAGCACTAATACTCAATCTTCCGGTATTCAGTGGTTGCGATAACAAAACTAACGAAAACCCTGAGCCCAAAGAGCCCGTTACAACTACTCCTAAAATTGACTTTGCTAAGTACGACTTAAAATACAACGACTTAGCTCTATTTTTAGCAGGTAAAGAAGTTTCAGCATCAAGTCCACTTTTTGAAGTTACCAAAAATGCAATTTGGCAAGCACACGCTAAAGAAATTGGTGAAAAATGGTCTTATCTCGAAAAAGAAAGATTAGATTCTCTTAGAATGTGGAAAGAATCAGAATTTGGTACTTGGGATGATAAAGCTAAAACTGTTTTCTATCCTTTCGGCGGACCTGATTTCCTTTTCGCTTACGAATTCTTCCCAGATGCTAATTTATTTATTCTTCAAGGTTTAGAACCCGTTTATAAATTACCCGATGTACTTTCGTTTAACGACCCTAATTTAAAATCTTATCTTGAGCAATTACAAGGTTCATTAAGAGTGCTTATTAAGGGCGGTTATTTTATTACCAAAGAGATGATGAGAGATTTTAACACCGGGTTATTAAGAGGAGTTGTGCCGGTAATGTTAATGTTTATGGCAAAAACCGATAACACTGTTTTAGATGTTCAGTATATTACAACAGATGCAAACGGCGAATTTAACATGAACCCCGATGCTATAAAATCAGCTAATGATGTTACGGGAAATATTAAAGGTGTGAAAATTTTATTTACCGATAAAAAACAAGAAACCCTTAAAACCGTTTATTATTTCAGCACTGACACTCAAAACGAATCATGGGCAAAAAGAAAATCGATTCAAAACTTAGTTCTCGAAAATCAACCTGCAATATTCTTCACCAAAGCAGCATCTTATTTATTGCACGGTGATAATTTCGGAACCCTTCGCTCATTCATTCTTGATAACTGCGAATATGTACTTCAAACAGATACAGGTATTCCATACAGATTTTTCACAAAAGGCGGATGGGATTACACATTATACGGTACATATACAAAACCCGTTTCCGATTTCCCTTACGCATTCCAAAATGATATTTCCACGGCTTACAAAGGTGCCGGCGTTAAATATCTTCCTTTCGGAATCTGTTACCGTTGGGAAAAAGGCTCATCAAATATGATGGTTGCAACTAAACAAAAGTAAAATTTTTAGCTTTTTTAAGGCTGCCGAATGGCAGCCTTTTTTATTTGGGGTAAACTCTACCTTCGTAAATCCTAAATACTTCCATATACCTGCCTAACTTTAACCACACAGCACGATGATAACGCATAGAACAAAAGCTGAAATGTATTGATATGCGTCTGCAACAATAATTCTAATAAAAAGAGATAATTAAAAACTTGGGTTAGAAACGACATTGAAACCGTCAAATGTTTTTATAAAACAGAGTACACCATTGCATTAACGACCCTATAGGCGGTCGCATATAATTTGTAAAATTTAATAGCTTGTAAAAGAATTTGAAAGTTCCACCGGTTTATGTTAGGGTAACTAACGGTGAATAGTAACACCGAAGGTGTGAGACTATCTCAATAGATTTCCACCCCTTCTCCTATATCACACCCAATATCAACGCTACACCGAGTAATATCAGCATAACGGCAACAATTAATTGTATGCTTTCTATAGTGATTTTTTTGAGTAGTTTGTTTCCTAATAATGTGCCCACAAATGCAGAGAGTGTACCTGCTATTACTAAGCCGGCTAAACGGTAATTTTCTGAGGCAACTATAAAGTGTTCCTGAAAAAACGACAAGCCATAAACAGAAATACGGGAAATATCTATTATCACCGCCGTAGCAACCATTGTGCCTATTAATACTTCTTTAGATAAGTTTAAGCGAATAAGAAATGCTGTTCTGAGTGCTCCTTGATGTCCGCTCAAACCACCAAAAAATCCGGAAAGAGCTCCGCCGTAAACTAAATATTTTTTGTCGAAATTAAGGTTCTTAAGTTTTGGAAGTAATTCAAAAAGTGCAAATATTATCATTAAAACGCCGATCAATACTTTAACGGGAGTCAAAACTATTTCGAACCCGGATAGCTCAACTATGTAACTCGTTTTTATTTCTGCAAGATAATTTAGTGAAATAGCTCCCAAGATTGAGAAAACCGCTGCTGCTATTCCAAATTTTACAAGTATCGATTTATCGGCATTTTTACCCACTAAAATAAGCTTAAACAAATTATTTAATAGATGTACAATTGCGGTTGCAGCAACGGAAATTTCAACCGGGAAAAAGATTGTGAAAGCCGGTAACAAAAGGGTACCGAGTCCAAATCCCGAAAAAAATGTTAATGCGGCTACTAATAAACTGACCGTACAAATTAAAATGTAATCCAATTGTGACCTAATTGATTGTAAATATTACTAATATTAATTTAAACAAAAATGAAAGAATACGAAGATCAAAGTGCGTAGGCATTTTTTTTGGAGAGGTTTATATGAAGAAAATAAAAAAGGGCAGAAAATTACTGCCCTTAAAATTTTAAATCGTGAAATTCGCGATTATTCCATATATGATTCAATATAAAATTTAATTGCCGAAAATCCGCTATATTCAATCGGAATAACAAGAACATAACTCTCATCCATATTCAAAATAACGGTAAATTGAGCCCCTGAAGAATTTACACAATCATAAGTATAAATTTCACCGTATTCATCTTGATAACCTGAAACAATATTAAACTCTAAAAAGTCTTCACCGGAAATGTAAACTGCTTCTTCGTCAAAATTAAAGACTATCGAATTAAACTCGTAGTAAGTTTCACAATTTTCAAGCGTATAATCATTATAATTTACTTCGCAAACTTCATAAACTTCAGAATTTATGCCAATTTGAGCATAAGAAAGCACACTGAATAAAAACGATACAATAACTAATTTTAACATAAGTTACTCCTTAAAAATAAAAGGTTGCTATAAATAATCTGTCGGGAAAAGTAGGAGAGACAGTAATAGTTGATGCGTTATGGTCAATCAATAATGAACCAGTAATTTCGGTATCATCTTGGTCTTCCCATGCATACAATGTTGTGTTTTCTTCTTCATTATACATTTCTGCAAAATACTTGAGAACTTTGGTTTCACCCATCGACTCAATAGTTATCATTTCAGTATCTGAATAAATTGTGATAAAAGCCGATGTTTCTTCAGTTTCACATTTAAGTTCATCAATGTTAAAAGAGGGTGCTGAACAGATTTCAAATTTGTAACATTCAATCTCAACTTGTGCAAATAGCGAACCACCGAATAAAAATATCAGCGTGATCAATAATTTAAGTTTCATAATTTCTCCATAATTAAAAAATAAGTGGAATTAATTTAAAGCGGTGTAAACCGGATAAATTATAGTTAGAATATAGCCATCAATTTTATTGTTCGATCCAAAAATTATCAATGCTGTAGTTATAAGAACGGTAAACGCCGTCAACTTCCTCAAGAGTAATTATCAACATTGAGTTTGCAAAACTAACCATCACAACAGCTACAAAATTATCACCTTCATAAGCATTAAAGAAGGTAAATCCGGTTTCGGGGTCAGTCTCTCCGGGAATTTCAAGTGAGTAAACAAATGACGAGTATTCATCTTCATAAGAAATATAACCTTCGTTCTCGTCTAATCTGAGTGTGGCGTCAATTTCATAAGTACTACAATTATCACGATTTTCAACTTCGCAAACTTCCAATGATTTTGAATCGATAACAATTTGAGCATTAGAAACAGAAAAACCGGTTAATACAAATAATAGAGTTAGAAATAGGGTGCTTTTAATTAAGTTACTCATTTTTTATTCCGTATCAATTGATGAGATATTAAATTTATACGAGATTTCATTCTCATAATCTTCCGGTATCATGACAAGCAGATATTCTTCCTCGTTAAAAATTACAACAAACACAATTGAAGGATCATCGTTGTCATAAGCTTGAAACAGCCAACTGCCTTGACCGTCGTCTTCCATTTCAGTAATATGGAGTACCTTTGTTTCATCACCAATAAACAAGCTGATTGTTGAGTTTTCAAATTCCATAAAGACTACTACTTCCATTTCAACGGGCGAGCAATCTACTAAATCATCTGAATAGGTGTCGTATTTACACATTTCAAAACTAGAGCAAGAAATATAAACCTGGCTGTAAGTAAATGATGTGAATAATGTAATAAGAAAAAGTGATAATAGAGTTTTCATTTTACCTGTTCATTTTGTTAAGAAAAAACTGCTCTTATAAGAATTGTAAAAATAAGAGCAGTTAAACATTATTAATAAATTAATTGGGATAGATAGAATTTTAATGCTTGTTGGTTGTTAATGTCTTCCGGGATAATCATAATGAGCATCTCTTCCTCATTAAACAGAAGTATAAATCTGTTTGAGTCATCTTCGGTATCAACTAAGTTGAAAATCATTGTTTCATTCTCATCTATTTCAAATTCTTCAATGAGATAAGTTTTTGCATTTTCATCGGTATAAAAGCGTACTTCGCTTTCTTCGATATCAAATACGAAAGTTGAATTTAAATCAACCGAAGTGCAATTTACAAAATCTTCATTGTAAGCGTCATAATCGCAAGATTCAAAGCTCTCGCTTGTTGCGGTAACTTGTGCTAACACAGATACCGAAAAAAATAATGAAAATAAGATCGACAATAAATTTTTCATTTGGTTCCTTTGATTTTAAAGTACTTTTATTAAAAAGTTGATTTTACTCTTCTTCGTGAAGATAAAATTTTACTGATTTTTCATTTTCAACATCTTCGTGAATCATGTAGATTATCATTTCTTCTACACTATAAATAAGGATAAATCTATTTGATTCGTCTTCATTCTCGTAAAGATTAAAAATTCCGTTTCCGGTTTCATCTTCGTTAAAATCATAAATTGTGTAGTAGGTTGTTAAATCACCAATAGTAAGTGCCATTGATTCGTTCTCAAAATCAAAATAGAAATAGCTATCTAATGCCATATATTCGCAATTTACGAATTCTTCATTGTATGTATCAAAATCACAAACATCTACACCTCCACTCGAGGCGCTAAATTGTGAAAATGCGGTTGCCGAAAGAGTAAACG
>JACSRR010000362.1 GCA_014879635.1 Ignavibacteriaceae bacterium
CATCAAATACCTGTTCGTTTTTTTAATCGTTTTAATGGTTGGTGCATCAAATGTTTTTGCACAGGGCACCGTTAATAAAATTAATATTTTAATATCTGTTAAATGTGCAGGTTCGGGTCAACAGTTAATTATGTGGAATGATACAATAAGAGAGGGTGAATCTTACGCAATTAAAGCAAAAGAATTAACGGCTCCATTTCAATCAATTCAACCACTTTATAACGCATTTGTTGGAACTTACATCCAATTTGAAGACGGTTCATTGAGTGAAGATATTCAAGTACGGCTCACATTTGACAATATAAATTGTGCCACCGGACTATTTACACCGGATAATTTGGCAAAATTTTTAATGTATTGGAGATTAGAAGTTTATGATTTTCAAGGTTTAGACCCCAAACCTTCTCCTTACAACTTTGGCACAGGAAAAGCCTTTAAAATTGTGATTGTTAGAACTCCGTCATTAAACGGAATTTTAGCAACTGTAGGTTTAAATTGGAATACTCTTAGATTTGCATTCCAGATTGCCCCCGGTTTCTATTCTCTGACCGGAATTACACAAACACAAAATAATGACTCAATTGTAATCAGGGCAGCACATTTTAGCGTAATTGTAGGCTCTGAAGATGGCGTGCTTTCAGCAGACGATGCAAGCAATAATTTACCGGTTGCGTTTAATTTACACCAAAATTATCCCAATCCGTTTAATCCTTCAACAACAATTAAATACGATGTACCGTTTAGAAGCGATGTCACCGTTAAAATTTACAATGTTGTGGGTAATTTAGTAGCAGAACTTGTTAACGAAAATAAAGATGCCGGTACATACGAAATTTCGTTTAATGCAGGTGATATTCCCTCAGGAGTTTATTTCTATGAACTCAGAGCGGGTACGGTTGTACAATCAAGAAAAATGATTTTAATGAAGTAATTAAATTTTGACCGCCCTTTTTGGGCGGTTCTTATTTTAAACAAAAATTCAGAAAATGTTGGCATATTGTTCAACAAATAATTATTTTGCTTTTTTATTAACATAATTTATAATTTGAAAATTTATGAGGCTCTATGAAAGAATTGCTACGGCTTCTTAAAAATAGATTTTCTGTTCCTTTGATTGTTGCAAGCTTTTTATTTTTATTGCAATCTTGTCAATTTGAAACAGATCCGGTTGCACCGAGATGGGATGTAGAGTTTTCTATCCCATTTGCTAACCGTGAATACTCTATTGCAAGCATTATCGAAAGAGATACAACAAACTTAAAATTTGCATCCGATACGGCTATTATATATTATGGTGACGGCAAGGATATTAATCCAATTACGGTTGGCGCAGATTTTGAACTTTCTCCTACTGTGAGTACAATTTCTGCCGAAATCGGAAATATCTCCGTAAACCAGCAATCAGACATTTCAGATAATGTTGATATTACACGCTATTTAAATGTAACTCCCGGTCAAACTCAAGTTGTAGCCGGTGTTGAAAATGCGGGTGTTATCCAGGATGTTCCCACGCTAACTGCTTTTGAGGTTGCCGCTTTTGACGCAGGCACAATGAACCTTAGATTGACAAATAATAACGGTGTTCCGATCACCATTAACAGGATAATCATAAGGTCTGCCCAAAATTATACTTTTCAGGGAACAACAATTGTAACCAATCAAAGACTTCTTTCAAGGTTAGACCCTGTAACCTTAGCTACGGGGGCTTCTCAAACTGTTGCTTTTAATCTAGCAGGCGAAAAGCTCGTTAATAATATGAAGATGGAGTTATTTATATCTTCTCCGGGCTCAGGCGGTGTTGCGGTATCCATTCCGGCTAATGCAGGTACTGCTTATGTTGTTTCTTTTGCAGGACTTTCAATTAGTGCAGTTCGTGCGGTATTACCAGCTCAATCTCCGATTGTTAAAACCGGAAGTGTAGTTCTTGATGATTCAACACAGTTCACTTCGGCAACAATTGAGTCTGGCTCTTTAAGGATTGCTTTGACAAATAACATTGATATTCCATTAAATGTTACAATTAACATACCCGGCTTAGTTTCTTCCTCAAATCAAAGTTTCTCGCGTGTAGTGTTAGTGCCAAGAAACGGAACAGCTCAAGTTACGGAAAATAGTCTCGCAGGTTTCAGGCTTGTTAACTCATCACTATCAAATCATTTAGATTATTCGGTTTCATCTGTGAATGTAGTTGACGGACAGCCGAGTACAGTTTCTAAAGATGATGTTGTGGAAGCAGAGGCAACTATTTCCTCACTCTCTGTAACAAGAATTGAAGGAAGACTTAAACCGACTGCGATGGCAGTTTCAACTACTATTTTAGAACTTGATCTTGCAGATTTGGAAAACAATTTTACATTTACTCAATTTAACCTTGCCGAAAGTGATATTAGATTGTTGCTACGTACTTCAGCAACGGTGCCTGCAAATTTTTCGGGTAAGTTAGTCGGAACTAACAGTAACGGGCAAAGAAGAGAAATGGATATACCGCCAACATTAGTAACAGGTGGTATTTCGACGGTTAAATTAGACCCTGCACTTCTTCAAACTTTCTTAGCCGGTTTTACTCAGAAATTACCCGGTACTTTAGAATTTGTGGGTACAGCAGTATTAAATCCTAACTATCAAATAGGCGGTGCATCAATAAATGATTCGGTTTACGGTGTAATTGACCTTAAATTTCCCTTTAATGTTGGTATCAGCGGTGGCCTTTACAGAGATACTACCGAGTTGGGTATTGGGTCAAGTGATTCATCACGAATTGCAGATGCAGGACAAGCAGAAGTTTATATGATCGTTGAAAACGGAATAGGTGCTGCAATTCAGGTTTCCGGACGAGTTTTAAACGAAAAAGGACAGCAAATAATGAATTTTCCTCCGGTACATTCCGGTAGTGATTCTATTATTAGAATTAACGGTGGAATTACCGACGCAAGCGGTAGAGTGATTACTGCAAGAAGAGACAGTTTGAAATTTGTTATGGATGCTTCTGATTTCCAAAAAATTATTCAAGGGCAGAATATTGTTACAACTATCTCTATCAATACTTCACGAACAGGCAACCAACCGGTCAAGTTTTATGCTAATGATAAAATCAAAGTCCGGTTTTACGGAAGAATTCTTTATACAATAGATCCGTCGAAGTGAGGTATAAAATGAAGAAATTAATTTTAACAATCTGTTTATCAATTTTCACAGTTTCAAACTTTGCTCAAGTAGGCGGCGGATCAGTTGCCGGAACAGACCCAATTTCTACATCAATGGCAAAAACTTACGCGGTTACAGCGAGAGGCATTCATGCAATAGGCGTAAATCCGGGTTTGTTAACTTGGGATGTCAAGAATACGGTTGAATTTACCGCTATGTTTCCGGCTCCTTATATTACAATTCGCGCCGGTTTTGATTTCATGACTTTAGACGAGTATAATTACTTTTTTGGAGGCAGCGATCAAAAAAATGCGAAGGGTGAAAAAGTTGGGAAATATTTAACACCCGAAGATAAAGACCGTTTCCGTAATTTATTTTCGACCGGTGGACTTGCTTTAGCTCAAACTTCAGCATCCATGTTTGCCTTTGTTGTAAATACAGAAGATGCAGGATCTTTCGGATTCGGTATTTCTGATATGGTCAGCTTCAAAGTAAAAATTCCGCAAACTTTTGCCGATTTACTATTAGACGGTAATCCGGCAGGCTCAGTATATAATTTTAACGGTTTGGCTACCGATATGTGGTGGTTGAGAAAGTACTCGCTTAGTTATGGTATGGATCTTGACCTTTTCGATAAACGGGATGTATTAAAAACTTCCGCCGGTATTTCATTAAATCTTATTCACGGATTTATGTATTTCGGAATTGAAAGAATTAATACATATCTTGAAACGGGTCCAAACTTCGAAATAACCGGCCAAGGCGATTTAAGAGCAATTATGTCGTTTTCGAACAGTATAAACGCTAATTACGGCTTTGATTCATTAGCAAACAAGAGTGAAACATCGGTAGGTTTCTTTCCTGATCCTGCCGGTACCGGATTTGGTATAGACCTTGGATTCGGAATTCAGTTTGACGATATTTGGTCTGTTGGTGTTGCAATGTCAAATATTGGTTCTATAACTTGGAAGAGTCAAGCTGCCGAGTTTGTGAGCGATGGTCCAATTTATCTTGATGATATACTCAGCCAACAACAGCGTGATTCATTAGTTTCGAAAATTAAGGGTGAAGGAAGATATATCGATGAATTTTCGACCGGGCTTCCTACCGTGCTTAGAATTGGTGTGTCAGCTCAAATGGACAAATTAATCCCCGACTTTTTTACAGGTCATTTTTTAGTGGCTTTTGATTACAATCAGGGATTTAATAATTTACCCGGAAACAGTACAAAGCCTCGTTTTTCACTCGGTATGGAGTGGGACCCGATGCCTGACGGATGGTTTCCGTATTTAAGAACCGGTTTTTCATTTGGAGGCGATGATGTATTCGGATGGGCAATTGGCGGTTCTTTCCATATAGGTCCCGTTGAATTAATGGCGGCTACATCAGATTTTCACTACATATTTACACCGAACAAAACGCAGAGAGTTTCGTTCTCGTTCGGTTCCCGTTGGCATTTCTAAATTTTTAAGGGGTGAGGTAAAACTCATCCCTTTTTTTTACTTTCTGTTTAGTTAAATTTCCTCTAATAATTTTAGTTGCCTTGATATGTTCATTGAAACATAACTTTCTGTGTAACAAATGTTTTCTCTCTTCGGGAAACTGAGGTTACAGAAGTAAATCTACAACTAAACTAAAAAAAATCGGAAAAACTAAATGTTCAAATTTACGGTCATATTTATCTTATTTTTTATTTGTCAAATACAAGCTCAATCTATCGAATCATTAAGACAAAATATTGAGCAAATAATCTCGTCGAAGGATGCTACAGTTGGGGTTGCGATACTCGGCACTAATAAGGAAGATACTCTTTCAATAAATGGTGATAAACGATTTCCGATGCAAAGTGTTTTTAAGTTTCACATCGGTGTAGTGGTACTTTCGGAAATTGATAAGGGGAAATATTCTCTTGAACAAGAGGTAAAAATTGAAAAACACGAACTTTTACCGGGGCTTTGGAGTCCCATTCGTGAAAAATATCCCGATGGCGTAACGCTAACCCTTGCAGAAATTTTACAATTTACTATTTCAGTGAGTGATAATGTTGGTTGTGATCTTTTGTTACGATTGCTTGGGGGAGCAAACAATGTTGAAGAATATTTTCATAGAGCCGGTTTTATAGATATTTCAATTAAAATTAACGAAGAGGTGATGCAAAATAATTGGGAACTACAGTTTCAGAATTGGATTACTCCGGTAACGGCAAACGAAATATTAAAAGCAGTTTACAACAACAAGAATTTACTTTCTCAAAGCAGTTATGAGTTCTTTTGGAAAACATTAAAAGAAACTTCTACAGGAATAAACCGGCTTAAAGGTAATTTACCGGATGGAACCGTTGTTGCGCATAAAACCGGTTCTTCGGGTACAAATAAAACTACCGGAATAACTGCAGCCGTTAATGATATCGGGATTGTTTTTTTACCGGACGGTTCGTATTATATAATAAGTGTATTTGTAACAGATTCGAAAGAAGATTTTACTACAAACGAGAAAATTATTGCTGATATTGGAAAGGCAGCATGGGATTATTTTACAAATTCTTCTAAGTAAAATTGCTGTAAGAGTTGTTTGTAATTTGCGACCGGTGAAATCAAAAATACTTTTTTAAGTGAGAGTAAATTAACGGGAGTTACCAAATTTTTGCAGAGAGAAGTAAATCACCGTTTCTTTTTTATTTAACCTCTTTTTCGTTAAATTTCACCTCTTAATAAAAATTGCCTTGTGGTGTAATTGGCAACACGTCTGACTCTGGATCAGAAGACTTAAGGTTCGAGCCCTTACAAGGCAGCAAAAGGTTTGAAGATTTTTTTCAAGCCTTTTTTTGTAAGAATTATATCGAATATTGAATTAATAATTTCAAAATATAGTTTAATAATATGATATCTATAACTAGAATTCAAGGTGAACGGTGCATGAATTTTAGCTTTCGTATTATTTGTGAAATTAACGGTCAGAACCTAA
Source organism: Ignavibacteriaceae bacterium (assembly GCA_014879635.1). Classification (GTDB taxonomy): domain Bacteria; phylum Bacteroidota; class Ignavibacteria; order Ignavibacteriales; family Ignavibacteriaceae; genus BA9. Next base: position 6,109 of record JACSRR010000362.1, read on the forward strand.
TTAAAAGTTTTTGATTTTAATATTTATAAACATTTCCGGAACAGTACATTTTAGACAATATCCGGGGTGTTGTTTGCGAACACATTTTAAAATACCTTTCTTGTAAACTAAAACATTGTAAAATAAAAACTAAAGGAGAAGAAATGAAGATTTACGCCTCAAAAATTGGCTTAGAGATTGTAATTCCGTTTGTTTTGGTGATTGCCGGGGTTTTATTTTTAACACAATATAAACAGCCAAATTTATTGGGTGTGTTGCTTATCCTTCCCGCTATACTTTTATTTGTATATATATTAGTTAAAACAAAGTACACAATTGAGGATAAAAATTTGATAATTGAAAGTGGATTCATACACAATTCAAAAATCGCAATAAGCACTATCAAAAAGATTAGCGAAACAAATAGCATTTTAAGTTCGCCTGCTACTTCGTTAGACAGATTGGAAATTATTCACGGAAATGAGAGCAGGGTATTAATTTCGCCAAAGGAGAAAAAAGAGTTTATTGATGCATTAGTTCACATCAACCCTGATATCTGTCTCTTATACACATCT
>JACSRR010000330.1 GCA_014879635.1 Ignavibacteriaceae bacterium
ACTCTCTCCGTCGTCGGCAGCGTCAGATGTGTATAAGAGACAGGAGTAAGAACCGTTCAAGAAATTTCAAAATCCTTGGAAGGTAAGTTTGGCGAGAGAGTCAAACCCGTTGAAGAGCGTTTGGTTAAATTTTATTCTATGCTCTATCTTAACAAGGTTATCACATTTAAAGAACTGATTTAAAGGAGTGTTATGAACAAGAAACTACAACATTTAGAGCCTAATCTTTTATGGCATTATTTTGAAGAGCTTTGCCAATATCCCAGACCATCAAAGAAAGAAGAAAAAGTTGTTGAGTATGTAATCAATTTGGCTAAAACCAATAACATTAATTTTAGCAGGGATGAAGCAGGAAATATCGTTTTTAAAATTCCTGCTACTAAAGGAATGGAAAATAAAGAAACAGTAGTTTTACAAAGTCATCTTGATATGGTTTGCGAAAAAAATTCCGGAACTGTTCATGATTTCGATAATGACCCTATTAAAGCTTTTGTTGACGGTGATTGGGTAAGAGCCGAAGGAACAACACTCGGAGCTGATAACGGTATTGGAGCTGCTGCTTCGTTAGCCGTTATTTTCGATAAAGATGCTCCTCACGGTGATTTGGAATGTCTTTTCACTTTAGATGAAGAAACCGGTTTAACAGGTGCTACTAATCTTTCCAAAGACTTGCTAACCGGAAAAATTATGCTTAATATGGATTCTGAAGAAGACGGTGCATTGTATATAGGTTGTTCAGGTGGCAGAGATACTAAAGGTGTGTTTAAGTTCAAATATGAAGAAACCGCTACTAAAAGTGCTTTTATTGAAGTAACCGTAAGAGGTTTAAAAGGCGGGCACTCCGGCTTAGATATTCAAACCGGTAGAGGTAATGCAATAAAAATGCTCACCAGAACTCTTATGAATTTAGATTCTAAATTTAAAATTAGATTAAACTCCATAAACGGCGGAAGCAAGAGAAACGCTATTCCCCGTGAAGCCTCGGCAATTATTTCTTGCGAAATTAGTAAAACTGCAGAAATTATCAGTGCAGTTTCTGAATATTGCAAATTACTTTTTAACGAAATTTCAACGGTTGAACCGGGACTTAAAATTGAAGCCGTTGAAATCAAAGATTCTTCTGATAGAGGCGTGATAGGAAAAGAACTTCACACAAATCTGTTAAATGCTCTTAACGCAATGCCTCACGGAGTCCTTAAAATGAGTGCAGATATCCCCGGTTTAGTAGAAACCTCGTGCAATTTAGCTACAATTGTAACAACAGACAGAATGATTGAAATTGGAACAAGTCAAAGAAGTTCGGTAGAATCCGAAATTGAAGACGCTGTTAAAATGGCCGTTTCTGTTTTAACTCTTTCCGGCGCCGAAGTTCATACTTTTGACGGTTATCCCGGTTGGAAACCAGATATCAACTCGGGAGTTTTAAACCTCACTAAAAAAGTTTACAATAATTTATACGGCTCTGACCCTGAAGTTAAAGCAATTCACGCCGGTTTAGAGTGCGGAATAATCAAAGAAAAATATCCCGAAATGGATGTTGTTTCTTTTGGTCCTACTATTACCGGTGCACATTCACCTGATGAATCACTTCACATACCAAGCACTACTAAATTCTATAATATTTTGAAAGAAATTTTAAAAAATGTTCCGGATAGAAAATAAAAATGAGTGTAAGAGAAATTTATAATTCAAAACCGGATCCCTCTCCGGTACTACGATGGTCAGTACTTGTACTGATTTCATTAGCAATGTTTGGCAATTATTATGTTTATGACTCAATTGCCCCCGTAGCAGATTTATTAGTTTCACAATTAAAATTCAGTGATTCTGATATCGGATTACTTCAAGGAATTTATAGCATTCCGAATATTATAATGGTTCTTATTGGCGGTATCATAATTGATAGAATAGGAACCAGACCGTCAATATTTCTCTTTTCAGTGCTCTGTTTTATCGGTTCGATAGTAACGGTGGCAACCGAACCCTTAAAGTTCTACGGTGATTTTGTAGGAGGAATATTCGGCATAAACAGCGAACTTGCAGTAATGTCAACCGGAAGGTTAATTTTCGGGTTAGGTGCCGAATCACTGATTGTTGCAGTTACAACAGCATTAGGTAAATGGTTCAAAGGTAAAGAGCTTTCATTTGCTTTCGGAATAAATTTAACTATTGCCAGATTAGGTTCTTTCGCAGCCGATAATTCACCCACTTGGGCAAGTTCTTATTTCACAGCGTGGGATTTACCCCTGTTAATTGCTATTGTGATGGCATCACTCTCGGTTCTAACTTCAATTGCTTACTGGGTGCTTGATAAATACGCAAAATCAAATTATAATTTGAAACCGGAATCAAAACAAGACGAAATAAAGTTGAGTGAAATATTCTCTTTTAATAAATCGTATTGGTATATTGTTTTGCTTTGCGTTACATTCTATTCTGCAATATTCCCGTTCAGAACTTTTGCTATAAAATTCTTTCAAGATTTTCACGGATACGAGCGTGAATGGGCAGGTGCATTAAATAGCACATTGATATTTGCTTCAATGGTTCTAACTCCTTTGTTCGGATTGCTTTCCGATTTTATCGGTAAACGATCATTTTTGATGATGTTAGGGTCAATTCTACTCATACCTGTTTATTTAATGCTGGTTTACACGCCAATTCCGCCGGTTATCCCGATGGTTATGATGGGAATATCATTCTCTTTAATTCCCGCAATTATGTGGCCTTCGGTGGCTCTTATTGTTCCGGAAGATAAACTTGGTACAGCGTATGGTGTGATGACACTTATACAGAACATAGGATTAGCAGGCTTTAACTTGTTGATTGGCTGGGCAAATGATTATTCGGGTGGTTCGGCTACTAATCCGCAGGGTTATGCCCTCGGTATGTGGATTTTCTCTTCACTCGGATTCTTAGGATTTATATTCGCTTATCTGTTGAGAAGATCTGAAAAGAGTTCAACCGGTATGGGTCTTGAAAAAAGTATGAAGCAGAGAAAAGCTGAAAGTGAAAATGCAGCCGAAAATTAACCTGTTAAAATCACAAAAAAAGATGATAAAAAGAATGATGATGACAGAACAAATTAAGATAAATATTAAATAAGATGTAAAGAATTTGTTAAAATATATATTAGTACTCAGTATTTCTACAGTTTGTTATGCTCAAGAACTCGGATTTGGTTGTGCGGGACTTATAGGCGGTTTTGGCGGTTACGGTGTAAAGTTTTACAACGCAAGAAGCCTTAACCAATATGTATCGGTTTACAACGAAATTAGAAGGGATTCACTTTCCAACTCTATGGGTGAATTCGGTGTACTTAGAGGATACAGAGTCGGTTTAAATTTAATTAGAAGCGGCTTTGAAAATTTTGAATATACTCTCAAAGCCTATTACGAAGCTTTTACAGAAACAAATAAAGCGGATGTATTTGGCTCAGACGGTATACGCACAAACAGCATAGAATTAAAGATGAATACTTTTGGAGTAGGCTTAGAGCTCGGAGGTAAAATTAGCGAAGCTTTTAGTTGGAAGGTTCTAAATTTTGAGGTTGTTTATAATAATTCAATTTTGTTCCTTTCACTTCAGAATCAAAATGTTAATTTACCGAGAGAAAAATTATCTTCAACAAACGATTCCTTTGGGTATAATGTTGGTACAGGCTTTATTTTATATATATTCAAAAAATATTTGAGTTTAGAGGGGCAATTTGGCTACTCTTATTTTAATATTGCCGGATTTGAATACCCTGACGGAAGATTGTTGAATAAAAACGAATTATCTATAGAACCAATGGTTGACCCTGTTAGCAAAGGAGGGTTTAGCGCATTGATTCAGTTGAATTTGGGGTTTCCCCTTTAGGAGGATTTATGATTAATGAACTCGATAGAGCATGTGAAATTGCTCTTTTAACTTGTATGGGTGTTAAACCCGAAGAAAATGTATTAATTATTTCTGATACAACTAAACATGAAATTGGTTACGCATTACATTTAAATGCTTTAAGATTAGGTCTCAATTCTACTTATGTTGAAATGATACCTCTCGAAATTAACGGTCAGGAACCGCCCGCAGAAATCGGAAAAATGATGAAGAGATACGATGTTGTATTATGTCCTACAGCAAAATCGCTTACTCATACCGATGCAAGGCGCGAAGCATCTAAAGATGGTGTAAGAGTGGCTACTTTCCCCGGTATCACAAAAGATGTTATGATTAGAGGTATGAATGCAGACTATAACAAAATAGCAGCACGCTCAATTAAACTTAAAGAAATACTAGAAAGTAAAAGCTCAGTTAGAGTTACTTCTCAGCTCGGAACTGATATTTCGTTTTCAATTAAGGGAAGAACTTCCTACGCTTCTAAAGGTCTCTTTCACGCAAAAGGCGAAAGCGGAAATTTACCGACAGGTGAAACTTTTTTAGCCCCCGTTGAAAATACGGCACAAGGTGTTCTTTATATTGACGGTTCAATTGCAAGCATAGGTTTAATTCAAGGCGAAATTGTTGTAATTGAAGTATCTAACGGAAAAGCTACAAAAATTTCCGGTGGTGAAAACGCAACAAAACTTGACCAAATGTTGAGTAAAGTTGGTTCTGAGGCTTATAACATTGCAGAATTTGGTATAGGGACTAATGATTCAGCCAAATTGAGCGGTCTAATACTTGAAGACGAAAAAGTTATGGGCACAATTCATATTGCTTTAGGTAATAATTTGAGTATGGGCGGTAGTATCTCTGTTCCTATTCACCTTGACGGGGTGATAACCGAACCTACCGTTTATCTGGATAATGAATTGTTGATGAAAGACGGCAAATTTGTAATTGATATAGGCTAAAGTTTTTTTAGCTTAAGTCAAATTTTTTAAGACGGGATGTGTAAAAACAGTCCCGTCTCAATTTTTTAAAGAGCTTTTAAGAAATCACTTTTTTATTGTTTAGTTTCATTCTGCACAATTTATTTAAATCAGTCATCAAAAAGCTGATAAATGATTTTTGCTTAAGATTATAATACAAACAAAAAAGAGTTAAGAAAGTTAACCTAACATTTTGATTAATTTCACAAAAGAATACCTTTTTATAAACTATATTAATCAGTAATTTATTATTAGTTTGAGAATTTTATAAATAGTTTTGCCGAAAAAATTAAGCCTTTGCTAACTTCAAAAAAAGGCATAATACTCACCTCAATAAAAATAATTATTGCAGCCGCATTAATTATTTACATTTCAAACAGTTTTTCCGGAATTAAAATATCAGGGCTGTTTGAGTTAACTTTGCCGGTATATTTTTATATTGCGGTTGTGTTGCTTATTCCGAATATATTTTTTCAAACTCTAAAATGGAAATTAATAACTGACCATAATTTCGGGAAAATATCAAATTTCCGGCTTTTAAAGTCAATTTTAGGCGGTATTGCTGCAGGTGTTATCACTCCGGGCAGGTTGGGGGAGTACCCCGCAAGAGCAATCAGCATTCCGGAAAAAAGATTTGGCTCTTTAACTATAGCTGCAGCTGTTGACAAAATGGTATCACTGACGGTAATTTTGGTTGCCGGGATTTTATCATCCGTTTTTTTTCTTCCGCAGCCCAATTCAATTGCAGTAAATCCGAAATCCATTGCATGCATCTTTGAAACGAATCCGCTTTCTTCCGCGAATATTTCTTTCTTGTATTTTGCTCTCTTCAGATTAGCCCAGTCTTTAATATATTCAACGTCACCTTTCTGTATTTCCACCAACTCAAGGAATTTTCTGTAAGTGCTTTTATCCAGAAGTTTCTGATTAGCGATCTTTTCACCTTCTTCAAGACTTCCGGCTTTACCGCCGAGATAGATCATAGCTCCGGCAAGGACATTATTAAGTTTATAAAGATCCGGGATCATTTTACCGTTCATGAGTTCGATGCACTCTTCCACTTCCAGCCAGTTGCCGATCTTCCTGCCGAGCGGCTGCTCCATGTCAGTGAGAATGGCAATAGCTTTTTTACCGAATTTTTTTGAGATAGCTAAGAGTTTTTTTGCAAGTTCAAGTGACTGTCCATGATCAGGAAGATTAGCTCCCTGCCCTATCTTGATGTCGAAAACAAGACCGTCAGCTCCTTCGGCAAGCTTTTTACTCATAATACTTGAAGCGATCAAAGGGATACATTCGACCGTAGCTGTCACATCTCTGAGCGAATAAATTCTTTTATCAGCAGGCGCGAGCATATCCGTTTGTCCGATCATCACGACTCCGCATTCTATAAGAATTCTCCTGAAGTCATCAATTGAATAATGAATATTAAAACCGGGAATGGATTCGAGTTTGTCGAGAGTTCCACCCGTATGTCCGAGTCCCCTTCCTGAGATCATCGGCACGGCGATCCCGCACGAAGCGATCTGAGGCGCGAGTATAAGGGAAGTTTTATCCCCGACTCCGCCGGTAGAATGTTTGTCAATTTTCGCAGAACTCAATTCGGGATGATCGATCACAACTCCGCTATTCAGCATTATCTCCGTAAGATAAAATGTCTCATCATCATTCATTCCATTGAAATATACAGCCATCAGAAAAGCTGACATCTGATATTCCGTGACATCGCCTTTGAGATACCCATTGATAAAGTATTCTATCTCATCGTGTGAGAGTATACTTTTATTTCGTTTGTGCTTTATTATTTCTACGGGGTTCATGTTTTAGTAAGTATTTTGTATTGAGTAT